>NZ_VPED01000023.1:0-50910 GCF_013417335.1 Acinetobacter sp. YH16031 | reverse complement strand
CCGTCTATCTCGTCGGTATGGGTGCATTCTAGAGGATTTCAGAATCATTGCAACCCCCAATTCACTATATTTTTCACGTATGTATCTTTTTTCTACGAATTTCGTTAAAAAATCGCTTTTTTATCTAAATTTTGAGCATTTTTCTTCAATAAAAGCCGTATTTATTGCAATTCAATTTAAAACAGTAAAATTTATTAAGACCTGATAACTATCAAAAAACTGTGATTTTTAAATAAGACCGTACAATTTAAGGGCTGTATCCAGAATTTTCCGAAACTTTCTTATATCAGGTTACACATTTTGCTGTTTTCTATCCGACTTATATATATGGAGCTTTTTTTAAGATCAAAATCCTTGCTGAATACAGATTTTTTCTTAACACCCGCTTTTAAGAAGCAAAAATGAGGATATGATCTTTCTAGATTTCAGATCATCCAGAAAGCTTACTTAAGCGCAGAAGAATAAGTAGAAGATTAAAATCGGTTAAGCCACATTTGAGTATCTATCTTTTACCCAATGCTGCATCACTTCCTCAATCACTTCTTTCTTGCCACTATAGTCTTCAGCAGCAAACAATAATTTGGCCCGACGTGGCAGACGTTCTTTGACTAATGAAAAGAGTAAATAGTGGGAGGCAAGATCTAATTGCTGAAATAAGGTCTGTGCCTGATCAAAAGATTTTTGTTTCTGCTCAGAAGACTCATATTTGAAGAGGAAACGCAAAATGAAATCGATGTCTTCATCAAACATCTGTTCAGTCTGGTATTGATACACCTTATTTACCTTTCTTTTTATAGATGGATTGAGATTCAAAAATGATTCATTTATCTCACCATGGATTTAACCTGAATCCAAGCTGATTCATTCATCTTTGTTTTGAATTTATTGAAGATTGAACATATAGCCAGACAACACCAATAAAAAAGGAAGAGATCTCTCCCAAAATCTCTTCCTTAGAATTGAATCTTTACCCGATCCATTATGTCATTATTATAGTTATTCACATTATATTAACTTGTCTCTTTATTTAGAGACCTGATCAATTATGGAGTTGTCTGTTATTGATCATTACCCTCTAGATATGCTTTTCACGGAATCTCTAGACGAATAAATCTTATACACAAAAAACCAGAAATGCAAGCCAAATGGCAAAATTTAAATGTTGTTTTTATAAGGTTTTTTTTGAATTTCTATATTTATATAATTCATATACAACTTAAAAAATAAAAGCAGGCAGAAGCCTGCTTTTATTTCAATAACTTAGAACCAGGCTTAGTCGACGAAGGTCACTTTTGCAATTGCTTTTTTGCTAGCCTGGATAATTAAAGTTACGTTCTCTTTCACAGAAAAAGACGCATCAACCGGTTTCCAGTCCACTTTTACAGTGCCGCGACCTAAGGCATCTTTAGCTTGAGCAGCATTTTTGGTTAAGCCAGCTTCACGTAAAATTGAAGTAATGAAGATTTCACCACCAAATTCGCCACGTGAAATGGTCACTTCTGGCGTACCTTCAGGCAGCTCACCTTCAGTAATGATATTACCTGCACCTTTATGGGCGTGAGCAGCAGCTTCAGCACCGTGGAAACGTTCCACCAGTTCCAGCGCAAGGATGCGTTTCACTTCCTGCGGGTTACGGCCTTCTTCGATTTCTTTCAGCAAGCCTTGAATTTCTTCTATAGATTTGAAGCTGAGCAGATCGAAATAACGCTCAATCAATGAATCCGGCATAGACAGTACTTTCTGGTACATCGCGCCCGGTGCATCAAATACACCAATATAGTTGCCTAAAGATTTAGACATCTTGTTCACACCATCCAGACCTTCAAGAATTGGCACAGTAATGCACACCTGCGCTTCCTGGTTATAACGGCCTTGTAGAGTACGACCCATTAACAGGTTAAAGGTCTGGTCTGTACCCCCTAACTCCACGTCAGCTTCTAAAGCAATTGAGTCATAACCTTGAACCAGTGGATATAAGAATTCATGAATCGCAATCGGTTGCTGATTGTTATAACGCTTGGTGAAGTCATCACGCTCTAACATACGTGCAACTGTTTGTTGTGATGCCAATTGAATCAGGTCAGCTGCAGTTTTTTGTGCAAACCATTCCGAGTTAAACACGACTTTGGTTTTGTTTGGATCAAGAATTTTAAATACTTGTTCCTGATAGGTTTTTGCATTTTCCAACACCTGCTCACGTGACAATGGCGGGCGGGTTGCACTTTTACCAGTCGGGTCACCGATCATCGCAGTGTAGTCACCAATCAGGAAGTACACTTCATGACCCAGGTCCTGGAATACTTTTAATTTATTGATTAAAACTGTATGACCTAGGTGCAGGTCCGGTGCAGTTGGGTCAAAACCCGCTTTAATTTTTAAAGGACGATTCTGCTTTAATTTCTTCAGAAGGTCTTCTTCGGAAATAATTTCGTGGGTGCCTCGTTGAATGAGGGCAAGTTGTTCTTCAGCCGGCAGGAAATTTGACATCACAAAATCCAAATACATCAGTTATTCAATTTGTGCGATATACTAACACTTTTTCAGCACATTGCAGGCTTAAGAATAATCATGACAGCGATCTATATTGGGGTAATGACCGGCACAAGCATGGATGGTGTCGATATTGTTGCTGCTTCTTTTGATCCACTTCAGCTTCATGCCACCCTCACCTTGCCTTTTGATCCCGATCTTCGTGATGAACTGATGGCGTTAACTTTGCCAGATGACAATGAAATCGACCGCATGGGCAAAGCTGATGTCGCACTGGCACAAATGATTGGTCATGGCATCAATACGCTGATTAAAGAAAATAATTTAGATCGATCACAAATCAAGGCGATTGGCTCGCATGGCCAGACCATCCGCCATCGCCCCGAACATGGTTTTACCCTGCAAATTGGTGATCCAAATATTATTACGGAAATCACCCAGATTCCGGTCATTTCCGATTTCCGTCGTCGTGATCTGGCTGCTGGCGGCCAAGGCGCACCTTTGGTTCCTGCTTTCCATCAAGATATTTTCCAGCATGAGAGTATTCACCGTGTGATTCTGAATCTGGGCGGCATTGCCAATGTGAGTATCCTGCCGGCAGGTCAACCGGATCAGGTCTATGGCTTTGATACCGGCCCTGCCAATATTCTGATGGATGCCTGGTGTCAGCGTTATACCGGCCAGCCTTTTGATGAAAATGGTAACTGGGCAGCTTATGGCACGCCAATCCGTAGCCTATTGGACCGTTTACAGGAACATGAGTTCTTCTCAAAAGAGCCACCGAAAAGTACCGGCCGCGAAGACTTTAATCTGGAATGGCTGGATGAACAGATTGCTGACTGGCGCAATGATCTTCAATATGATGAACTTGAAGATACACCAGAGAATGTGCAAGCTACTTTAATGAAGCTCACGACCCGTGCGATTAAAAAAGCCATTTACCGTTCCGGTCTGGATACCGGTGAAGTTTATGTTTGTGGTGGTGGTGCCTATAATTCACATTTATTGGAACAGTTACGCTGGCGTTTGCGTAAACATCACTGGAGCGTACAAACTACAGCCGACCTTGGCTTAAATCCGACTTGGGTAGAAGGCACGGCTTTTGCCTGGCTGGCGATGCGTTTTATGAATCAACTCAGCGGCAATCTGCCGGCTGTGACAGGCGCATCAGGTTATCGTGTTCTGGGTACAATTACCTCTGTATAAGAGCAGCTTTAAGCTCACTATATATAGTTATAAAAAAGGTCTGCATATTTGCAGACCTTTTTTATAATGAAGAATCATATTTAGATCATGTCTAAATTCTTCCTAACGCATCATGAGTTTGGCATTTTCATTTCTAAATGCACGCAGGATTTGCTGTCCTGCGCGACCGGTCGGGCTTAAACCCAAACGGTTCTGTTCCTGACGAATCGCCTGACGGGTTTTATCTCCAATCAAACCATCCACCTCACCAATATCATAGCCACGGTTTAACAGGAATTGCTGGATCTCGCGACGTTCCGCACGTGACGTACCTGGATCATCGGTTGGCCAAGTTGCCCGAATGCTTCCCTTACCTTGTAAGCGGTCAGATAAATGTGCAATCGCTAAAGCATAACTTTCTGCTGCGTTATAGCTGTAAATAGCATCAAAGTTTTTAAAGACTAAAAATACCGGTCCATTTTCGCCTGCAGGTGCCAATAAGCCAGCCTGAGAAGATTCTGATAAATTGCCCTGTAATAGCGGAGTACCGTCAGCACGCACCACACCACGGTTCATCCAGCTACTCAGTGATTTTTTATTGCGTCGGCCTTCGCCTGCAACAGACATACCTTGTGGAATTTTTACTTCAAAGCCCCAAGGCTGGCCAGTCTGCCAGCCACGTTTTTTCAGGAAATTGGCTGTAGAAGCCAGTGCATCAGGAATACTGCCGACTAAATCACGACGACCATCCCCATCAAAATCAACCGCCAGCTCATCATAAGTCGATGGCATAAACTGGGTATGACCAAAAGCCCCCGCCCACGAACCTTTGAGCTGGCTTTCATAGACATCACCCCGTTGCAGCAATTTCATGGTGGTAAAGAACTCACCACGGAAATAACTTTGACGACGACCTTCACAACTCAAAGTACCCAAAGACTGTAATAAAGGATATTTCCCTGAAATATCTCCAAAATTACTTTCTACGCCCCATACGGCTACGATGGTTTCTGCCGGCACTCCATAGGCTGCGCTAATCCGGTTTAATACCTCACGATGTTGCTGCAGTTTCTGTCGACCCAGCTGCACACGCTCTTCATCCACCAGTCCGGACAGATAATCCCAGATTGGGGTCGAAAACTCAGGCTGATAATTCAGCTTTTCAATCACAGAATAATCGGGGGTTAAATTTTGCGTATAACGATCGTAGGTTGAACCACTTACGCCTTGTGCAATTGCCTGACTACGCAAATTGGCAAGACAATTCTGAAAATTATTTTGGGACGCATAATTGACCGGGCTGCTCGGCACAGAAGACATATCCGTTGATGTCACACGCTGACCATTAATAATCAGTTCTGCCTGTGCCTGTGTAGCAGCTAAAACCAAAGAACCAACAAAAAGTGCAAGCCGTTGCATAAGACCCTTAAATATTTAGATTTTGAATTATGTTTCTACCTTAGCAGTTCATGATGAAAATTAAAGCGCCAATGCGTAAATTTAAATTCATAATTCCTACACTTTTGAATTCATTTTGTAGCTTTTAAATTTAAAAACTTATCCACAAGCCTGTTTTAAATTCAAATCAGGCTCATTTTTTAAATTTAAATTCAAAACTCAGGAAATTACTTTTGAATTTAAAAAATGATTGTGGATAACTTGTCTTTAGATCAGGACTGCTCAATCAGCCAAAGGCTTCTGGTATATAGTATTTCTATTTTAAATTCATTTTTATTAGGAATAACTATTTTTAAATTCAGAACTTTGAATTCATTGATCAGCTTTTAAATTTGAATTCATATTTTTGAATTTAAATTTAAACAACAAAGTTTAAATTCAAAGTTCATTTTTAAATTTGAATTTATTTTTATGAATTTAAATTCAAATATTTTTCCAGTTTTAAATTCAAACTCAATGTTAAGTTTATCCACGAGTGAATAACCTAGAATTCAGCTCAAAATAGCAGCGAATTAAATTATTATATTTATACTAAATTGATCAGTTTATAAGCAATTGATTTTAAAAATGATCCGACCAATGGCAGGGGATTTTTAAAGAGGCGCAATCATGCCTGAATCTGGACAAATAAAAAAGCGATCACCGAAGTGATCGCTTTTTTTATCAGCAGCTTAAAGCTTAGATGGTCATATCTTCGCTCAATGCCAGTGGATTTGGCAAAATCTTGGCCAGTTGACGGCATAAAGTGGTCAACTGAGCACTGTCTGTTGGCATCAAAGTGATGTGGCCAATCTTGCGGCCTTCACGTTCTGTTTTGTTGTACAGATGCAGGTGGGCACCTTCTAAAGCCAAGACTTCTTCAGATTTAGGATGCTGACCGATAATGTTCACCATCACAGTTGGACGCACCACTTCAGTTGAACCCAGTGGCAGACCTGCGACCGCACGAATATGGTTTTCAAACTGCGAGCAGATCGCGCCTTCAATCGACCAGTGACCTGAGTTATGTACCCGTGGTGCCATTTCATTGGCATACAAGCCTTTGTCTGTCACAAACAGCTCAAGGGTCAATACACCCACATAATTCAAGTGATTGAGCAGGCGAGTGATGTAGTCTTGCGCGACTGGCTGCAGATCCGCACTATTGGGTGCCGGAACAATCGAATGCGACAGGATGCCGTTGTGGTGATGATTTTCAGCCAATGGCCAGGTTTTGACATCACCATTTTGACCACGTACCGCAATGATCGATACTTCACGCGAGAAAGTCACAAAACTTTCTGCGATCAGTTCACCAGCAGGGCCGAGTTCCGCCCAAGCCTGATCAATTTGATCGGCTGAACGTAAAACAAACTGACCTTTACCATCGTAGCCACCACGAGAGGTTTTCAACACGATCGGCAAGCCAAGCTCAGCCACAGCCGCCTGCAAGCTTTCGACTGAAGTCACCGCTTTATACGGTGCAACCGGAATTTCCAGTTCATCAAATAGGGCTTTTTCAGACAGACGATGCTGTGCAGTGGCTAATGCCTGACGTGGCGGATGTAGATCTTTGTTTTGCGTTAAAACGTCTACATCAGCCAGCGGTGTATTTTCAAACTCCAGGCTGAAGACATCTGCGCTATTGACAAAGTCCTGCAAGCCATTTACAGCTTTGGTTGAGAAAACCGGACCCAAAGCCGCAGAAGGGCAATCCGTATTAGCTTCAAAGAACGTACATTGAATATTTAGGGGTAGTGCGGCTTGTGCCATCATCCGGCCTAGCTGGCCGCCACCAAAAATACCGATGGTTTTATCCATTGTGTTTGATCCCGTATTAAGCTTGGACTTACATTTGACCTGGAATATTGTTACTTGCGACTTTCTCGGTTTGTGCCGCGCGGAAATCTGCGACATTTTTTGCAATCTCTGGACGGGTTAAACCTAAAATCTGTGCTGCCATAATGGCTGCATTGGTTGCACCGGCAGGACCAATGGCCAATGTTCCTACGGCGATACCCGCTGGCATTTGCACGATAGAAAGCAATGAATCGACACCATTTAAAATCGAAGATTTGACGGGTACACCCAATACTGGCAAATCAGTTTTGGCTGCACACATACCTGGTAAATGCGCTGCACCACCTGCACCGGCAATAATTACCTGAATACCACGATCACGCGCTTGCTCAGCATATTCAAACAGACGGTCCGGAGTACGGTGTGCGGAAACGACTTCGGCTTCAAATGGGACACCAAGCTGCTTGAGCATATTGGCAGTTTGTTCGAGAGTTGCCCAATCTGATTGAGAACCCATGATAATACCTACGAGAGGAGTATCTTGTGCAGCAGCCGCATTCATTGCAAATTTTCCAGAGATTAAAGTAAGAAAGATAAATCTCGACGAGAGAGCCAAGCTTGAATAGGAATGCATATTATAGACTGATTTTTCAGCTTCATAAAATTTAACGGTCAAAGCAAGGCTCGATTTTTCTTATTTTTTTAGCAGATTCTTAAAAACTGGAATAAAAATAGGGAAGTAGTGGCTAGTAGATGATTTCAAGAACTGCGGAATACAAAATAGACACAACCACAGAGACATAGCGCCGCCCATAAATAATCCAGTTTAAACGGCTGTTTGAACAGGAAAATCATAAAGGGAACAAAGACCAGTAGAGTGACGACTTCCTGGGTAATTTTCATTTGACCCACCGCCAGTCCCTGTTGGGCTAATAATTTGGTTGCTGGAATCATTAGGCTATATTCAAACAGGGCAATGGCCCAGCTAAATAAAATCGCCTGCCACAGCGGTGCATCATGCGGCAGGAATTTGAGATGTCCATACCAGGCCAGGGTCATAAAACAGTTGGCAATCACCAGAAGAAAGAGAGCCGGTAGCATCTGCATGCACTCTGCAAAAAGTTCGGGCTTATTTTACGATTTATTTTGCCAAAAGATATTCTGGAAGCTTGAAAATTTCCCTGAATTTGTCTGTGAAACAGGATTTAAAAAATCCCGCAAGAATGCTTGAACTTTGACTATCTTTTCGTTCAAAGCCTTGCTATCGTTGCTTGCAAATCGAATAAATCATGGCAACAGCACCAGTACAAAGTGATGTGTCAGGCAAAATGGAGTGAAGTAGATGCATCTGCATATTTTGGGTATTTGTGGCACCTTTATGGGTTCACTGGCATTACTGGCACGTGATCTGGGCCATAAGGTGACAGGATCGGATCAAAATGTTTATCCCCCGATGTCGACCCAGCTGGAAAATGCAGGCATTACTTTAATGCAGGGCTATGACCGTAGCCATTTACAGCCGCATCCGGATCTGATCATTGTCGGCAATGCCATGAAACGTGGTATTGATGCTGTAGAATATATGCTGAATGAAGGCCTGCCTTATATTTCAGGTCCACAGTTTCTGGCAGATCATGTCCTGCAAGGTAAACACGTTTTAGGTGTAGCTGGTACGCATGGTAAAACCACAACTACCACCATGCTGGCATGGGTACTGGATCAGGCCGGTTTAGAACCTGGCTTCCTGATTGGCGGTGTACCGCTTGGCTTTTCTGAAAGTGCGCGTTTAGGTGGCGGGAAATACTTCTGTGTCGAAGCCGATGAATATGATTCTGCCTTTTTCGACAAGCGTTCCAAGTTCGTGCATTACCATCCTAAAACGGCGATTCTGAACAATCTGGAATTTGACCATGCCGATATCTTTGATGATCTGGCAGCGATCCAGAAACAGTTCCACCATTTAGTGCGTACCATTCCAAGTGAAGGCCGCATTATTACGCCAATTACTGAAACGAATATTGATGAAGTGCTAGAGCAGGGCTGCTGGACGCCTGTAGTGCGCACCAGTCTAGATGCCAACGAGAAATCTGAACTTTATGCAGAACAATTGTCAGCAGATGGTTCACATTTCAAAGTCCTGCAACAGGGCGTAGTCAAAGGCGAAGTACAGTGGAATATGACCGGGCAGCATTCGGTGGCGAATGCCTTGGCCACCATTGCCGCTGCTGAACATGTCGGCGTATCGATTGAAACCGCCTGTGAAGCGCTGTCCAATTTTGGTGGTGTGAAACGCCGTATGGAACTGTTAGGCACAGTCCGTGGTATCGAGGTTTATGATGATTTCGCGCACCATCCGACGGCGATTGATACGACCTTAGAAGGCGCGCGTAAACGTCTGGGTGAACGCAAACTCTGGGCGATTATTGAACCACGTTCCAATACCATGCGCATGGGCAGTCATAAAGATGGTTTGGCACATTCCGCGCGTCTAGCGGATGAAGTGATCTGGTATCAACCTGAAGGTCTGGACTGGGATCTGCAACCGGTAATTGACGCTGCACCAAATAAAGCTGTAGTCGCACGTACTCTGGATGAGATTATCCAGACCGTAGTGGCTGAAGCAGGTGAGGGCGATGCTGTGGTGATCATGTCCAATGGCGGTTTTGGCGGGCTACATCAGAAACTGATTGGCGCTTTAAAAGCTTAAAAATTTATATAAAAAAGCCCGTAATAGCGGGCTTTTTTATTTTAAAAATTAAATTCGTTTTCTATCTTTTCTTAAGAAAATTGAACTTCATTCAAGTTCGAATCAACTTTCTTATTTCACTATTAAAACAGCTAAAATTTATCTTTCTTCTTTTCATTATCTTTTGTTGCAATCTGAACATAAGACTCATTGCAGTCTTTGAGTGCTCTAGGCACAATCAATAAGAACAACAGCATTTCCATTCTCTTTCATTCTCCACCCTCCTGATTATTTTCCAAGGTACAAAGTCAGCAAAAAAAATAGCTTTATCTCTCTTGTTCAGACCCTCATTTCCTTAGGAGATCTGTCATGATAACAATGAAAGCCATGGTTTATTACGGCGCCAATGATATCCGCTTTGAAGAACGCCCCATTCCCCAAATTCTGCAACCTACTGATGCCATTATCAAACTTAGCAAAGTCACCATTTGTGGTACTGACCTCGGGATATGGAAAGGTAAAAACCCCGAAATTGAGGAGGTTGCAAAAGAAAAAACCGGCAGCTTTAATGGCCGGATTCTCGGTCATGAAGGTATTGGTATTGTGGAAGAAGTCGGTTCCGCAGTTCAAAACTTTAAAAAGGGCGATCGGGTGATTATTTCCTGTGTCAGCCGCTGCGGCACCTGTGAAAACTGCCAGAAACAGCTGTATGCCCATTGTAGAAACGAGGGTGGCTGGATCATGGGTTATATGATTGACGGCACTCATGCCGAATATGTCCGAACCCCATTTGCCGATACTTCTCTCTATCATTTACCAGAAGGTTTGAATGAAGATGTTGCGGTCTTTCTTTCCGATATTTTGCCGACCTCCCATGAAATTGGTGTGCAATATGGTCAGGTCAAACCGGGGGACAATGTGGCGATTGTCGGTGCCGGCCCGATTGGCATGAGTGCCTTGCTCACTGCCCAGTTTTATTCTCCAGCCAATATCATCATGGTCGATGTAGATGACAACCGGCTAGAATTTGCCAAAACGGTTGGGGCCACCCATACCGTGAATTCAGCCAATGAGGATGCTATTCAACGTGTACTGGAACTCACTGATGGGCAAGGGGTGGACTGTGCCATTGAAGCAGTGGGCCTGGAAGCCACCTGGAATATCTGCCAGCACATCGTCAAGGAGGGCGGACATCTGGCCAATGTCGGTGTACATGGTAAATCCGTCAATTTTGAACTGAATAAACTCTGGATCAAGAACCTGACCATAACCACAGGCCTAGTCAATACCAATACCACTGGTATGCTGCTCAAGACCTGCTGCTCCGGCAAACTGCCACTGGAAAAACTGGCCACCCATCACTTTAAGTTTGCTGAATTTGAAAAGGCCTATGATGTGTTTAAACATGCTTCTGACGAAAAGGCTTTAAAGGTCATGATTGAAATGACTTAAATCATTATCGACAACAAAAAAAAGTCCGCATAGCGGACTTTTTTATTTTTTAGCGTCAATTAAAAATAGGGAATATAACCACGCTGTTTATAACCTTGAGGAGAAGCAAGATTGGCCTGATTTTCATCCAGACGATAGAGCAGCTCCAGGAATCCACTCAACTGTTCCTGTTGCAATGCATGAGGTTCAAACTGACCTAAACCTAAACGTGAAAATAAAGAAGAAATTTCACTATGTTTATGCACATATTTCATCGACCACTCCGAGAAATGTGGACGTTCTACCGTTGCATCCTGAAAGCGAAGCACCTGATGATGGCGTGGATCACGGCAAATACTCTGAAACAGATTTTCTACCGCCTCTGCTTCACCTTCCAGACATTGAAAAAACTTGCCGTGGGAATAATATAAAACCCCGTTAATTTGGTGAGCTTTATTAAATTTTCTCGCTACAGATAATATATCGCTAAGATCCTGTAATAACTCTTGTTCAGATTCTATCCGCTCACTGGCGTAGCAAAGCTGTAGCATAAGGTCATCTCACTGAAGAAAGAATTAAAAGCATAATTTAATCAATTATTTTAATTTAAGTCGATCATTTTTTAATCAAATATCCGTTTTTGCTTACATTGTTTTAGGTTTGCTTTTCCAAAGAAAACTTCTAACAATTACCTCCTGAGAGGAAATCAATGATTTCAGATATATAGCGATAATGATGAAGGAGTGAAACCTGATGTTAAAAGATCTGATTTTCACTGTAGCGTTGTTGTGTATATGTTTTATGCTTTTGATTATGCTGAATGAGATGGCCTTGACGACCGAGACCAACATTTTGCTCAGTTCAGTTTTTGTAGGCTGGACGCTTTTACAGTTTGTTCGCCGTCGTATGTTTTTTTATATCAGTGTAAGCCTGATGATAGGAATACTTACGCTGTTAGGCAAATATGAAGAAGTGTTATGGAACAGCATAGGCCTGATGGCAGGTTATGGCGTATATAACCTGCTGCAGCGTATTTCTGTACCTGCACTTAAAGGCAAATTACAACATATCTCTATCTTGGATAAGTTTAATTCAATTGCTAAATAGCAGCTGCCACATCCTGTAGGCTGCGATCACGTTTAAACATGACATCTACATAGGAACATTGGGGAATAATTTTTAAGCTATTCTTGCGGGCAAAGTCGACCAGCACATCCAGCATTTTGCGTGCTACGCCTTGACCGCGTAAGGAATTATCTACCCAGGTATGATCAGCCACGATGGTCGATGCTTCTTGCCACTGATATGTAATTTCAGCAAGACGTCGACCATCTTCCTCCATAAAAAATACACCGCCGCGTTTTGAATCTTGATGTTGAATGTCCATACTGAAGGCTGATCCCTTAATAAAATTATTGGTTTATTTAATTTAAAACATCTTCTTAAAGAAATAATATGAATTATTGTTAAGTTTTTAATATTGGATGAAATTTTTTATTTTCTTTCATCATTTCCTGTGAATTTTTTCAAATATTGATAATTTTTTATTTCTCTATTTTGCCTGATTGAGGGTGATGCAGTTTTAGTCATCGCATGTCACCCCAAAAATTTAATTTTAACTACTCCCTAATTGAGAAAGACAGGATTAGAATGCAGCATCTTTTTGCATGCAACTTCGTATGTCTGACTCATCTTCCGCTTCTTCCGTCACCAAGCAATGGATTGGTGTCATCGCTTTAGCCTGCGCGGCTTTTATTTTTAACACTACTGAATTTATTCCTGTGGCCTTACTGAGTGGAATCGGGCAAAGCTTTGCCATGTCCGCCACTCAAGCAGGCATCATGCTGACCATTTATGCCTGGATCGTGGCCCTACTATCTCTTCCGATCATGCTGCTCACTAAAGCCATAGAACGGCGTTTTCTACTGATGCTGGTCTTTGCGGTCTTTATTTTAAGTCATGTGCTGTCCTATTTTGCCTGGAGTTTTAGCACGCTGGTGATCAGCCGGATAGGGATTGCCATCGCACATGCCTTGTTCTGGTCGATTACCGCTTCACTCGCGGTTCGGGTCGCACCGAAAGGTAAAGAGTTTCAGGCACTTGGTTTATTAGCCACAGGAACGGCGATGGCGATGGTGCTCGGTATTCCATTTGGCCGGATGATTGGTGAGGCGTATGGCTGGCGTAATAGTTTTGCCCTGATTGCGTGTCTCGCATTGATCATTTGCCTGATTCTGGCCAAAACCTTGCCATTGCTTCCAAGTGTCAATTCAGGCTCCCTCAGCAGCTTAAAAAGCCTGATCAAACGTCCAAGCCTGATGCTAGTCTTTACCCTCACCATTCTGGTGATTACGGCGCAGTTTACCGCTTATAGCTATATTGAACCATTCTCCCTGAATATCGCCCGCTTTGATTCAGCCCAGACCACAACTTTACTTCTGGTTTATGGCGGAGCAGGATTCCTGGGTTCTTATCTGTTTGGCCGCTTTGCCGCACAGTTTCCGAAAATGACTATTCCTGCTTTTACTTTTGGACTGGTTATTTCCATGCTGCTGTTATTGCCCTTGTCGAGCACAGTCACAGGCCTCTCTGGCTTATCTCTGCTGTGGGGTTTGAGCATCATTGGTTTCAGCTTGGCTCTACAATCCAAAACCCTGAACCTAGCTGCAGATGCCACAGATGTTGCCATGGCCATTTATTCAGGCCTGTATAACGTCGGGATTGGCGGAGGAGCTTTGCTTGGCAGTATAGTCACACTTCAGATTGGGCTATCGAGCATTGGCTGGGCCGGAGCAGGGCTGGCGATTCTTGGATTTCTGCTTAGTCTTTATTTGGTTCAGCGTTTGGACTTCCTGCCCAAAGCTGCTGATTAAACGCTGCTTTTTGTAAAATAATTTGTGATTATGCATAAAATCTGTCATGCTCATTTGATATTGAGCAATTGCTCAAACAGAATTGAGTTTGAACAAGGGGAGTAGCCTCCTCCAAACGTTTAAGAATGAAATTTCAGTTTTTGAACGTGTCAGAATATCGTCATTACACTTTGCAAAAAGTCGGTATCTGAGCATCTTTAGGTCACACTTGATATAAAAAAGTGAAACACTAAGATGTAGGCAAGACCTTGATCATGTTGTTATAGATGTTTTTCATCTGGCAGCTGGTCAAGGTTTTTTTATGGCCAGTCGTCCGATGTGGAGAATTCACATGGAAACAATTGGTACGCTCTGGCTGTATCTTGTCTTTTTCGCAATTGTCGCCGTCATGCTGGTGATCGATTTTGTCGGCTTTAAACATCAGCATGGTCAGGAAGTAAAAGTCCGTACCGCTGCCTACTGGAGTATCGCCTGGGTCAGTGTCGCGACTTTATTTGGTGGTGGATTATGGCTGTATCTGGAGCAGACTGCAGGTGCGGCAATTGCCAATACCAAGGTCATGGAATACTTTGCCGGTTATCTGCTGGAAAAATCCTTGGCAATTGATAATGTCTTTGTCTGGCTGATGATCTTTGCCGCCTTTGCCATTCCACCAGCGCTACAACGTAAATTGCTGTTATATGGTGTACTGGGTGCAATTGTGCTCAGAACAATCTTTATTTTTATTGGTGCCTGGTTTGTACAGGAATTCTCCTGGATTCTGTATCTCTTCGGTGCGTTCCTGGTGTATACCGGCTTCAAATTCCTGCGTGGTCAGCATGAAGAAGACAGCAATATTGAAGATATGGCCATTCTGAAATGGCTACGTAAACATATGCGTATCACCCCGCAACTTCAGGGCGATAAATTCTTTGTCCGTCAAAATGGTTTGCTTTGGGCAACGCCGTTATTCTTAGTGCTGATTCTGGTCGAAGCCTCTGATGTGATTTTTGCGGTAGACTCTATCCCGGCTATTTTTGCTGTCACCACCGACCCCTTCATTGTGCTTACTGCGAACCTGATGGCAATTTTAGGCCTGCGTGCAATGTTCTTCCTGCTCTCAGGTGCAGCCTCAAAAATGCATTATCTGCCTTATGGCCTAGGTTTGATTCTGGTCTTTATCGGCTTTAAGATGCTGATGCTGGATGTATTCCATATGCCGATCTGGATTTCACTGAGCTTTATTGTGATTGTCTTGACGGTGACTGCGATTTTGTCGATTCGTCATAGCAAGAAACATAACGAAACTACGCTGTAAAGCTAATCATAAAAAAAGCCTGCTGATGCAGGCTTTTTTATTTGTCTATAAGCTCAGCTGCATACGCACGCTCTGTTGAAATTATTCGTGATTGTCTGATCTCATAAAAAATACGCATGGTTAAATATGAATGTTCATATAAACATGCTAATTTTTTCAGCTACAATCAATCGAAAAAATTACAAAGTGCAGGTTTTCAATGTCTTCTTACATTGCGACGACAGCTATCCGTGGTCGTTTCCTCGATATCCAGAATACAGTTGCCCAAGCACGTGAAATTCACGACCAAGTGCGTTATATAGAAGATGGTTTACTCATCATAAAAAATGGAATAATCCAATGGTTTGGCTCATGGCAGGAAGGTCAGCAGCAGCTCCCTGAAGGTCTGGATATTACTTATTATCCTGAACAGCTCATCATTCCGGGTATGATCGATACCCATATCCATTTCCCGCAAACTGAAATGGTCGGTGCTTATGGGGAACAGCTACTAGAATGGTTAAATACTTATACCTTCCCGACTGAGATCCAGTTTCAGGATCCGGCGTATAGCCAGAAAATTGCACAGTTCTTTATTCAGGAATTGCTGAAAAATGGTACAACCACAGCTTTGGTGTTCTGTACCGTTCATCCAGCCTCGGTAGAAGCACTGTTCGAAGCGGCTACAGCACAGAATATGCGTCTGATTGCCGGTAAAGTGCTAATGGACCGCCATGCACCTGAAGCCCTGACGGATACTGCAGAATCTGCCTATAGCGACTCTAAAGCCCTGATTGAGAAATGGCATGGTAAAGGACGTAATCTTTATGCGATTACGCCACGTTTTGCTCCAACCTCAACCCCCGAACAGCTGGAAAAAGCAGGGCAGTTAAAAGCCGAATATCCAGATATCTATGTCCATACGCATCTCAGTGAAAATAAAAACGAGATTGCCTGGGTAAAAGAACTCTTTCCGGAACGTGAAGGCTATCTGGATGTCTATCATCATTATGGGCTAACCGGTGCTAAATCCGTATTTGCCCATTGTGTGCATCTGGAGGAAGGGGAGTGGGAGTGTATGCATCAAACCGACTCTGCAATTGCCTTCTGCCCAACCTCAAACCTTTTCCTGGGTAGCGGTTTGTTTCCGCTGAAGAAAGCCTGGGATAAAGGCGTGAAAGTCGGCTTGGGTACCGATATCGGGGCAGGAACCTCCTTTAACCAGCTCCAAACCCTAAATGAGGCTTATAAAGTGCAACAGCTGCAAGGAGAAAAACTTTCGGCTTTTGAGTCGCTATATCATGCGACCCTAGGTGGTGCGAAAGCCTTAAGTCTGGATGACCGCTTGGGGAATTTCAATGTGGGCAAAGAAGCAGACTTTGTGGTGCTGGATCTTAATGCCACCGCTTTACAACAACTACGCCAGAGCAGGGCCAAAAATATTGAAGATACCTTTTTTGCACTGACCATGCTGGGGGATGACCGTAATATTGCAGCAACCTATGTCTATGGACAGGCTGTCTATGTCAAAGCCCAATAAATCGCGTCAGCGCAGGATCATTTTGGCTGCAATCGTCGCTGTCTGTGCCTTTGCGCTGAAGAGAGATTCACAGCAGCCCAAAAATTGATTACATTTACAGCAAGTAAAACAGGTGCATCTCAAGCAAGGATGTATTAAAATTGCTGCAATTCAGGTGTTGCAGGTCAACACCTTTTTTATTTTGCTATTTTTATTTTTTAGGTATCTACCCATGACCGTTCAAATGAGCGTAATGATTTCCGCTGAAGAAATTCAAGCTAAAGTCAAAGAGCTTGGTGCTAAAATCGATGCACACTATGCCAATAGTGACAAAGAGCTTGTACTTATCGGTTTGTTACGCGGTTCAGTGATTTTCATGGCAGACTTGTGTCGTGCCATTACCAAGCCACATGAACTCGACTTCATGACTGTATCCAGCTACGGCGGCGGTACGATTTCGAGCCGTGATGTCAAAATCCTGAAAGATCTGGACGGTGAAATCCGTGGTAAAGATGTGCTAGTGGTTGAAGATATTATTGACTCAGGTAATACCTTAAGCAAAGTCCTGGAAATCCTGCAAACCCGTCAGCCAAACTCAATTGAACTATGCACTTTGGTGAGCAAACCTTCACGTCGTGAAATCGAGCTGGAAGTAAAATTCTTGGGCTTTGAAGTCGAAGACAAGTTCATTGTTGGTTACGGTCTGGACTATGATCAAAAATACCGTCATATTCCATTTATTGGTGAAATCGGCCTTTAAGAACCGGTTTAAAAGAAGTGGCTTCGTGCCACTTTTTTTATTTCTTGAATCATTTCAGTAACACAGCAAACAAAAACGCAACAGCCCGTTGCAGGACATGACTTTTTTCAGTGCTTTTCTTGCCGCAAGATAAACATGACGCAAAAACAAAGACATGATAACAAGGAGTATGCTGATGTGGTCAATTATCGTTGCGATTGTGGTGGGTTTTATTGCGGGTCTGGTTGCACGCGCGATTCATCCTGGTGATGACAAGGCTGGATTCATTGTTACGACCCTGTTGGGGATTGCCGGTTCACTGGTTGCGACCTTTGCCGGGCGTATGCTGGGCTTGTATTCCCAAGATTCTGCCGCAGGCTTTATTGCCTCAGTGATTGGTGCTGTAGTCATCCTATTTATCTATAATATGGTGACCAAACGCAAACGAATCTAAGCCCTGCTTAGAATAAGTTTCTTTCATAAAAAAAGAGCACTGGTTTAAGTGCTCTTTTTTTATTTATTGAGTATAGTCAGAATTTTACAGGCCGAATTCTTTGAAACCTTGTTCAATCTGTTCTGCTGGCTGAGCGCCCATGACTTTAAAACCATTCGAGAAAATAATCGCTGGTGTGCCATTTACACCGAGTGATTGTGCCAGCTGTTTATTACGTTCAATCGGGTTGGCACAGCTCTTTTTCGATTTAGGCTGTATGCCTTGACCAATCAGGTCTTCCCAAGCCTGGGCCGGATTTTTTTCACAATAAACCTGTTTAGATGGCGCAATTGACTGCTGTTTTAAAGGCAGGATAAAGGTATAAATGGTGACGTCTTCAAGTTTTTTCAGCTCTACTTCAAGCTGTTTACAATACGGGCAATTTGGGTCAGAAAAGATGGCAAGCTGACGTTTTCCTGTCCCTCTGACTGATTTAATCGCATCCTGAAGCGGTAACTTTTTCCAGTCGACACTGTTTTGTTTGAGTAATAAATCCTGAGTCAGATTATGCTGGTCCTGGATCCGGAACATTGAACCGGCTAGGAGATGCTGGGCATCTTCATTCAGATAGACAATCTGTCCCTGCATGGAACCGCTATAAATTCCTTTCATTTCGGTAGGCTGAATATTTTCAATTTTCAGGTTGGGACTGTTTTTTGCCAGATTGGCTTTAACTGTATCCACATTGGCAAAGCTAAGGCTAGGGAAGAGGGTCAAAGCCAGCAGCATATTTCTTATTTGCATGAATGTCCTGCTCAGGTCCAAGTTAAATGTGTTTTGATTCTAGTCTTTTTAAAAAGAAAATTCTGACTATTTTATGTAGCCTGATGTTCAAATCGAACTGATCAATCAGTTATGTTTCACGTGGAACATTGACCCCTTAATGCTGATTGACTTCTACCGAGATATGCACGATTTCTTCATGAATAGAGATCGCCTCACGGATTTGATCGGCACTAATGGGGATTCCCGTTTGAACGGCAACAAAACAGGAAAATTTACCTTTACCGACTCTCGATACATGCAGGTCAGTTAAATGCAGATCATTCCCATATTCAGCAATGACTTCACGTATTTCTTCGACCACTGGGGCATCCATATCGGCATCCAGTAAAGTCTTGGCACTTTGCTTTAGCAGGCCAATCGCCCAGCGTGCAATCAGGATTGAGCCGACCAGTCCCAGTACTGCATCGAGAAAATCCCAGCCCATATATTTTCCAGCAATCAAAGCAATAATCGCCAGAACAGAAGTTACAGCATCAGCAACCACATGCAGAAAGGCCGCTTTATGGTTCAAGTCATGATGACCATGATTATTATCATGCTCGTGATGGGAATGCCCATGATGATGATCATGGTGATGGTGATGGTGATGGTGATGGTGCCCATCATCATGCAGCAACCAGGCACAGGCCAGATTAATCAATAGTCCTAAAATCGCGATTGGAATGGCTTCGTTATAATGAATCTGAACTGGCGAAAATAGACGTTCTACTGAATGAATCGCCATAAAACCGGCTACCACAAGCAATAAAATTGCACTGCTATAACTGGCCAGAATTTCAATCCGCCAGGTGCCCATATTAAAGCGGGGATCATTCGTATAATGGCGGGCAGCTTTATAGGCAAAGTAAGCCAGCCCCAAGGCCAATACATGCGAGCCCATATGCCAGCCATCGGCAAGCAAAGCCATTGACTGGAAGATCCATCCCCCTAATACTTCCAGCACCATCATGACGGCGGTCAGAATCGTGGCAAACAGAATCTTTTTCTGTGCGAGTGGATTACCTTCATCAAATTGATGGCTGTGCGAATTGGCGTTATGTTTTTGCATAAAAGGGAACTGATATTAATACTCCCCCTTAGTATATTTATTTTTGGAGATTTGTGGTGAGTCATGTACATGATGATAAAAAAATATTAAACCGGGTACGGCGCTTGCAAGGTCAGATGAACGCCGTAGAGCAGTCTCTCCAGAATCCTGAGACAGGCTGTATTCAGGTCTTGCAACAGGTTGCAGCCGTTAAAGGTGCTATAAACGGTTTGATGAATGAGTTGATCGAGACCCATTTAAGAGAGCATGTCATTGGAGAAGCTGCGGTTAATGAAGAAGAAATGGCTGAGTTTTTAAAATTATTAAAGCGTTATGGCTAATTGTTTAGTTCAATATTTTTGTTTTCTTTACAGCAAGATAATTGACCGCTTTTTCATCTAACCGATACACTGCCACCCATTCGCTTCTTTCTTTCACATCATTCTTTTTAAAATGTGGTGAAACTTTTACGGCAGCTACATGACAGAAAATATCTCATGGCGACCTTTCGCCATGGTCAGTCTTGCATTGATTATGGGTACCATCGGTACAGCACTGGCAAGTCCGCTTTATCCCATTTATCAACAGATCTGGCATTTATCCCCAAGCCAGATTACCTATATTTTTGTCGCCTATATGTTTGGCTGTCTGGGTACCTTGTTATTCCTGGGACGTACCAGCAACACGATTGGTTTCTTAAGAACCCTGCAAATTGGCCTGGTATTTATTAGCATCGGCTTGGTCATTTCAGTTTTTGCCGAGAATGCGCTGATTTTGTCGTTGGGTCGTTTTATCATTGGTATTGCTTCAGGTCTGATGACCACTTCAGCAATGCTAGGCATGATGCAAACCATTCCAGAGACTCATAAGCAGCTTGCACCACAACTGGTATCGATTCTGACGGCTATAGGTTTTGGTTTGGGGCCGTTTGTGGGTGGGGTAATTGCGCAGTTTTCTCAAGCTCCATTAATTACTCCATACCTCCCAATTATTCTTGGGGCAGTGCTGTGTTTTGTCGGATTATTCTGGCTAAAAACCCCTGCTTTTGAACGTCAGCCTTTTAGTATTGCACCGAAATTACTGCGTCCTGAACCTCAGTATCATGCTGTGTTCATGATTGTGGGATTAACTGCATTTAATGCCTTTGCTGCTTTCAGTTTATTTGCTTCACTGTCACCGTCTTTTGTGCAGGATATCTTGCCTTGGCATGGTCCTTTGGTCAGCGGTACCGCCATTACCTGTATTCTGCTGATTTCTGCTGTGGTGCAGTTCTTTGCTAAAGCTGTTCCTGCAAAGAAATGTCTGAATATTGGCTTGATGATTATGCTGGTGAGCCTGGTTAGTCTTGCGCTCTGTATGATCCTTAAAGCAAGTATCTTGTTCTTCGCCAGTGATATCCTATTCGGGATTGGACATGGTTTTGCCTTAATGGGCGCATTCGGTGTGATTCATGCGATCACAACCTTGCAAAACCGTGCAGCCGTGATGTCGACTTACCTGTTTATAGGCTATTTGGGCACGATTGTGCCGATTATCGCGGTAGGTTATCTGGCTGATCACTTCGGCTTAGGATTTGCCGTGATCAGCTTCTGTGTAGCGATCAGTGCACTCTGTCTAATCTTGTGGTTATGGCATCAAAAACTACAGGTAAAAGCCTAATAAAAAAGCCCTCATTTGAGGGCTTTTATTAAACTATCTTCTAAAACAACTCTAGTTGATAAAAGTTTTCTATTTCTCGCATTTGCTTTCTAAGCAATGGTTTAAGTTGTTGCCCATAAAGTTTCAAATGCCGCCCCTGACATACTGGCAATTTCACTCGCATAGGCATAATCCCTACATAACTGCTCATACATCAACTTCAAAGATTTTGAATCAAACATTGGGTTTTGAATCACATGCTTTTGCATAAATTTTTCCTAAAATTTACTTTCAACAAAAGCAACGTGAATGAAGTATTCCAAAATTCAAGACAAAACTCCTCTAAAGCTCAATAAGGATACGAGTAGAAAATGTATTTACTGACGTTATAGAAAAGTCTATATTGATTTCTTAATACAAAGCTTTGGTTTTCATTCTAGTCGCTCTAGTTGTTTTCCATTGTTTGGGGATGTTTGCAGACATCCCACCTTAAAATGCTCAGCCCCACGCTGGGCATTTTATTTTTAAAAATAAAAAAAGTTTATGTTTCAGGATCTCGACCTAAAGTACCAAAAAGATTGACCTTATTAACGCCATGCATCAGACGTATACTTCCTATTTATTTCTATAAATTACTTTAAAAGAGTTATGCACAAATGCCTACCTGTTTACCTAACAAGTGCGTTAATTGTTGTCGCGAAATATCATCAAAAGTTCATAAAAATATTTATCAGCCAGTTACTTATAAATCTTCGAATGACAATCCAAGGCTAAAATATAAATCCACAAGATATAAAAAAAGCATCTGAAGATGCTTTTTTAAATACGTTTAGTCTTATTTACCAATACAGAATGATCCAAAGATCTTACCCAGCAAATCATCCGCACTAAAGTCACCGGTAATCTCGCCCAGTGCGTTCTGTGCCAGACGTAAAGACTCTGCGACCAGTTCACCTGCGTTATAAACAACAAGTTGTTCACGGGCTTCAGCCAAATACATCTGAGTGCGCTTCATTGCGTCTAAATGGCGGGTACGGGCAATAAAGGTATCTTCTTCAGGCTGGAAGCCTGCATGCGCCGTAATCGCATCTATGAGCGACTGGACGCCAGTTTCTTGCTTGGCTGAAACGGTAATGTGACGGAAGCCCTTAAAATCCCCCATGACAGCATCGGCACCGGTCAAATCGGCTTTATTCCCAATCAGGATCAGACGTTTTGGCTCGAGATGCTCGGCAAAATATTCTTGAGCGAGTTGTAATGGGTCATCACCTTGGCTCAGGTCATAAACCAGCAACAGCAGATCGGCCTGTTCAATTTCTTTAATCGCGCGGCGAATACCTTCTTTTTCCACGATATCGCCGGTTTCACGCAGACCAGCAGTATCGGTCAGGGTAATCGGCAGGCCATTCAATGTGATCTTTTCATGCAGCACATCACGGGTTGTTCCGGCAATATCGGTCACAATCGCACGTTCATTGCCTGCTAGGGCATTGAGCAGGGATGATTTACCTGCATTCGGTTTACCGGCAATTACCACCTGTAAGCCTTCACGCAGTAACTGACCCTGACGTGCAGATTGCTGAACCTGAGTGACGGCATTCGCCACACCATCCAGCAGATTTAAAATCTTGCCATCCGCCAGAAAGTCAATTTCTTCTTCCGGGAAATCGATCGCCGCTTCGACATGCAAACGCAAGTGAATCAACTGTTCTAATACCGTATTGACCTTAGTCGAGAATGCCCCTTGCAGCGAACGGACTGCAGACCGGGCAGCCGCTTGGGAGGTCGCATCAATCAGATCTGCAATCGCTTCCGCCTGCACCAGATCCAGCTTGCCATTCTCAAAGGCACGCATAGAAAATTCACCAGCTTTGGCCGCAATTGCACCTAGTTCCAGTAAGCGGCCCAGCAGGGCATTTTGAATCACCGGGCCACCATGGCCTTGCAGCTCCACCACATCTTCACCGGTAAAGGAATTCGGATTTGGGAAACAGATTACTAGACCTTCATCCATCACTTCACCAACTGCATCATAGAACTGGCGAAACCCGGCAAAACGGGCTTTGGGCAAATCTTTTTGACTCAAAGCCTGGGCAATTTCATAAGACTTGGGACCCGACAGGCGAATGACACCTACACCGCCACGTCCTGGGGGAGTTGCAATCGCAGCAATCGTAGTTCGGTCGAGCATAACATTCACCTAGAAAAAACTTAAAAATACAGCAAAAAAATCCGCTCAAGATTACCATCTTAAGCGGATTTATTCAGCCCATCAGTACAACTTAGTTGACTGATGTTGCCTCATCGCGTTTAGCACGGTCTTTGGCAACAGACTTGTTGATCAGTGTTTGCTGCAAGATCGTGATCAAGTTGTTCACAATCCAGTACAACACCAGACCTGCCGGGAAGAACAGCAAGAATACTGTAAAGATCACTGGCATAATCTTGAATACTTTCGCCTGCATTGGATCAGTTGGCTGCGGATTCAGCATCTGCTGAATATACATGGTCGCACCCATGATCAATGGCAGGATGAACCAAGGATCCATTGAAGATAAATCTTGAATCCAGAACATCCATGGTGCATGACGCAGTTCTACAGATTCCATCAACACCCAGTACAGTGCCAGGAAGATTGGCATTTGCAGTAGCAGTGGTAAACAACCAGCAAGTGGATTCACCTGCTCACGTTTGTACAGTGCCATCATTTCCTGAGAGAAGCGCATACGGTCTTCACCGAACTCTTCTTTCATGCGTTGCATTTCAGGTGCAATCACACGCATTTTCGCCATAGAGCGGTAGCTCTTCGATGACAATGGCCACAGGATCAGTTTCACCAGTACGGTTAATAGGATGATTGCCCAACCCCAGTTACCCACTAGACCGTGGAAGAACTCAAGACCAACAAACAGCAGTTTGGCAATTGGCCATAACCAGCCATAGTCTACAGTCTGGTTCAGACCAGTCGCTAAATCTTTCAGCTCTGATTGAACTTTTGGACCTGAATAGAAAGTCGCATCGATTTCAGCTACGGTACCTGCAGGCACATTGAAAGTTGGAGAAGTAAAACCAATGATATTCATGTTATCAGTTGATTTGCGTGATTCCAGCTTCGCGCTGTAAGCTTCACCATTGGCTTGAGTCAGCTTCAGGTTACCTGGCACCCAGGCACTCACAAAGTAGTGCTGAACCATGGCAACCCAGCCACCTTTGGCTTCGGTATTCAGTTTTTCTTCAACAAAGTTGTCAAATTTTAACTTGTTGTAGTTTTCATCCGGTGTACCCCAAGCGCCGCCCAGGAATGTTCCCAGTGTGAAGATCCCCTGATCAGATTTACCTGGATCTTCAGAGTTGTCACGTTTGATCTGACCGAACATCTGACCTTGCCAGGTCTGGCCGCTGCGGTTGACCACTTTGTGATTCACAACTACCGGATATTCACCTTCAGTAAAGTTGAAGGTTTTAATGACTTCTACACCATCAGCCGTTTTAAAGACCATAGGTACAGAAAGTACTTTGACTGTTTCGCCATCTTTATTTTTAGCGGCTTTGGCATCTGCCAGTGTATAAGCCGTTTTTTCCAGCTCATAAGTTGGACGGCCATTACGGCTGCTGTCCGGTCCATTCAGACCGATCAGACCCGACTGAGCGACATAAGTCCGTTTCGCATCGCTTTCCAGCATAACGAATGGTTCATCGCTGTCTTTATTCTTGTCATGATTGAGTAATTCAACACGAACAATATCACCACCTTTAGGATTGATCCAAAGATGATAAAGGTCAGTTTGTACTGAAATAAGCTGCTGACTTACAGGTGCGGTGGCATCCGTTGCTTGCTGCGCTGGCATATTTGCTTGTGGCAGATCAGAGGCGGTCGTCGCCGTCTGAGCATTTGGCAAATCTGCAGATACTTCATGTGAAACAACCGCAGCTTCTTGCTGTGGTTTGGTTTCAGCATTGCCATAATCTTTTTGCCACGCCAAAATGAGCAAATATGCGACAACAAACATGGCTCCGAGAATTGCAATCCTGGCCCATTGTTGCATATGTATTACCCCAAGTGGTTAGAGTGATTTTGGTTCAATAAACGATCACGAAAGGGTACAGCAACGTGAAGCGTTTGAGAATCTATTTGCTGAAATGAAATAAAACGAATCGCTTTCGGGGGAACCGGATCATATCCAGACCCACCCCACGGATGACAACGGCAAATACGCTTAGTAGCCAGCCACACACCACGTACAGCTCCATGTGTATGGACTGCTTCCAAGGAATATTGAGAACATGTTGGAATATAACGACAGCGTGGTCCCAATAAAGGACTAATCGCAATCTGATAGAAACGTATTAACCAATGCAGTAAACGTACCATTGGCCATCTCTACTTTTGTGGGGAGGATGATGCTATTTTGGAATGCTTTTTGGCAAGACGGTTGAGTTTTTGCCAGGCAAATTGTAATTGCTGATGCAACTCTGCGTTCGGCACTGTTTCTATACCTACTTTAGGCATAATCACAATATCCAAATCATCTAGTTGCTGTTGATGCAGGCGAAAACTTTCGCGAGCAAGTCGTTTTACTCGATTTCGTTCGTGCGCACGGCGCACTTTTTTCTTGGCAACAACTAAACCCAAACGGCTGTTTGGCAGTTCGGAATGTTTTGCAAGAAAAAGGAAATGGGGTTGATGCACTTTAAAAAGCGCACCATCAAAGACTCCTTTATAATCTGCAGCACAGCGTAAACGAAGCTCTGTACCAAAACTATAAAGTGTAGTCATAACACCCAAAATCGGCAAAGCCTAACTGATTAAACAGTTAAGCTGTGACGACCTTTTGCACGACGGCGAGCTAGAACTTGACGACCAGCTTTAGTAGCCATACGAGCACGGAAACCATGAACGCGTTTACGCTTTAATTCAGATGGTTGGAATGTACGTTTCATATTGAAACTCCAAAAATGATCTTTCTATAAAGGTCCGC
Source organism: Acinetobacter sp. YH16031 (assembly GCF_013417335.1). Lineage (NCBI taxonomy): Bacteria > Pseudomonadati > Pseudomonadota > Gammaproteobacteria > Moraxellales > Moraxellaceae > Acinetobacter > Acinetobacter sp. YH16031. The sequence goes on along the minus strand of NZ_VPED01000023.1, from coordinate 24,551 downwards.
GATTTTAGTGCTCATTGCTTGAGCTGTCAATGCAAAAGCCACTTTCTTTTCAAATAAGACTGAAATCAAAATTGTAAATAGGGATTAAAAAAATTGTATTCAAATACTTATATATAAGTTAACCACAATATAACTATTTGTTTTAAAATTAAATATAAGTTATTAACACTTATATCAACATAGTTATCCACAACTTATGTGAAATCTAAATTTAACTCCTGAGTTTTGAATTTAAATTTAAACTTTTCTCAGTTATCCACAAAAGAATCGAATCTTATAAATAAATTCAAATTTATAAATTTAAATTTATTACTATTAGGGCGGACTTTTTCTGTGGAAAAGCTAATTTTGTATTAAATAAACAAAAACTTAGTTTGTGGATAAAACTGTTTTTATTAATTTTATACTTTGTGGATAACTTTGTGCTATATTTTATCCACAGCTTGCGGATAAACTTATCCACACCAGCTTTTTAAATTTAAATTTATCCGCCATGACTGCTTTTTGCGCAAAATCTGTGGAAATTGCCATGACAGATGTGGATAACTTGGTTAGAATGGCGACCCGCTTTGGTCGCGGTCAGCCTTTTTTGATTAACAATGGAATGAATAGGGGATTCACATGCTTTGGACAGACTGCTTAAATCGCTTGCGACAAGAGCTCTCTGGAAATGTCTTTACAATGTGGATTCGCCCATTGGTTGCGGAAGAGCTGGACGATACCCTGCGTCTTTATGCACCTAATCCGTATTGGACGCGCTACATTCAAGAGCATCATCTGGAACTGATTTCGATTTTGGCCGAACAGCTGTCTGAAGGTCGTGTACGTAAAGTGGAAATTCTGGTGGATTCACGTCCGGGTGCAATTTTATCTGCCAGTGAACAGCCAGCGACGACAACAGCGGCTTTGGAATCTGCGCCTGTGGTTGCGCCAGCGCCGCGTCCTAAGAAAGAAAAAGAAGATTCAGGCAAAAATAGCCGTAAACGTCAGCTGAACCCTTTATTTACCTTCTCGTTATTTGTTGAAGGCCGTTCTAACCAGATGGCGGCTGAAACCTGCCGTAAGGTGTTAACCCAACTTGGGGCTTCACAGCATAACCCGCTATTTTTATATGGTCCGACTGGTCTGGGTAAAACCCACTTGATGCAGGCCGTCGGAAATGCATTATTACAGGCAAAACCCAATGCCCGCGTGATGTATATGACTGCAGAAAGCTTTGTGCAGGATTTTGTCAGTTCCCTACAACAGGGCAAGGTTGAAGAGTTTAAGAAAAACTGCCGTTCACTGGATCTTTTGCTGGTTGATGATATTCATTTGCTGGCAGGTAAAGAAGCCAGTCTGGTGGAGTTCTTCTATACCTTTAACGCGTTGCTGGATGAATCGAAGCAAATTATTCTCACCTCGGATCGTTATCCTAAAGAATTGACCGAACTGGATCCACGTCTGGTTTCACGTTTTTCCTGGGGACTTTCTGTGGGTGTGGAACCACCCGATATTGAAACTCGCATTGAAATCTTGCTGAAAAAAGCTGAAAACACTGGTGTAGACTTACCACGTAACTGTGCGCTATTTATCGCCCAACAAGTGGTAGCGAACGTCCGTGAACTTGAAGGTGCGCTTAATAAAGTGGTGGCGATCTCGCGTTTTAAAGGAACGCCGATTGATCTGGATGTGGTACGTGAGTCTTTGAAAGATGTCCTCGCAATTCGTGCCCGTACCATCAGCACTGAAAATATCCAGCGTGTAGTGAGTGAGTATTTTCGCATTCCACTTAAAGAGCTGGTAGGTCCAAAACGTACCCGTATTTATGCGCGTCCACGTCAGCTTGCAATGGGTCTGGCACGTGAACTGACTGGAGACAGTTTCCCGGAAATTGGTATGGCTTTTGGTGGTAGAGATCACAGTACAGTCATGCATGCCTGCGAAAAAGTACAGAGCTTGCGTGAAGAAGATCCGATCTTCAATGAGGACTATAAAAACCTGCAACGCCTGTTGCAGAGTTGACCTAAAACGCTCAAATTCTGTTCTTGCTATGCGGCCTGTTTTGCCGCATAGTTAACTGCTAAAAATTCAACTTTTATCTTATTAATCTTCAGCTTTAGAGGAATGTACCGTGCGTTTAAAAATCGCGAAAGAAAGCTTACTGAATGTTCTCTCACATGTCGTAGGAGCGGTTGAACGTCGCCATACCTTAAATATTCTTTCAAACCTGAAAATCCAGGTGACTGCTGAAGCTTTGACCGTCACCGGTTCGGATCTGGAAGTGGAACTGGTTGCCAGCACACAGTTGGCTGAAGGTGCATGCCTGCAAGCCGGTGAAACCACTGTTCCAGCACGTAAGCTGATTGATATCTGTAAATCTTTGCCATCAGCAGCCCTGATCGACCTGCAAATTACCGATGACCAGCGTTGTATCTTGAAATCTGGAAATAGTCGTTTTGTGCTCGGTACTTTGCCTGCAGATGACTATCCATTACTGAATACTGAAAATACCCAAGGCACACAAGTGACTGTGACTCAACGCGAATTAAAGCGTCTGTTTGAAAAAACGGCTTTCGCAATGGCAGTGCAGGACGTACGTTTCTACCTGACCGGTACTTTACTTGAAATTGATGCCAATCAGCTTCGTGCGGTAACGACAGATGGTCACCGTCTGGCACTGTGTGAAACAGCAGCACAATCGACTGCAACTCAACCGATTCAAGCTATTGTTCCACGTAAGGCAGTCGCTGAATTGCAACGTTTATTAAGCGTTGAAGATGAGCAGCTTTCTTTACTGATTGGCCGTGAATTGTTGAATGTGACCATTCGTATGGCCAGTCGTGATAAAGAACAGGCCGATATCACAGTTCGTTTCACCACGAAACTGATTGACGGTAAATTCCCAGATTACCGCCGTGTGATTCCACGTGGTGGCGACAAGAATGTGATTATTGCGCATGACGTGTTCAAGCAATCTTTACAACGCGTGGCTATTTTGAGTAATGAAAAACTACGTGGCGTATTCCTGAACTTTAATGCCGGTTCATTACAACTTCGTGCCAATAACCCGGAACAGGATGAGGCGATTGAAGATCTGGCGATCCAGTATGCAGATGCACCACTGGAAATGTCATTCAATGCGCAATATCTGATTGAAGTCCTAGGTGTGCTGGACGGTGAAGATGTATCTATGACCATGACTGAAGCGAATCAGTCTGTACTGGTTCAGGATCCATCTCATACCGATCAGACCTATGTCGTGATGCCAATGCGTGTCTAAGCGACAGCTGAGCTAAGCCAACGCTATGCATATTACGCGTCTTCATATTGAACGTGTACGAAACTTAAAAACGGTTGCACTCCAGGGATTGCAACCGTTTAATGTTTTTTATGGCCAGAATGGTTCAGGCAAGACTTCAGTACTGGAAGCCATTCATTTACTGGCCACAGGACGTTCCTTTCGTACCCATATCCCGAAAAATTACATTCAGCATGGCGCCTCGGATGCGATTGTGTTCGCCCAATCGGAAACTGAAAAAGTCGGCATGCAAAAAATGGCCAGCGGGGAACAGCTGATTAAGGTCAATGGTGATGCGATTGCGACTCAAGGCCAGCTTGCCAAAATGTTACCCTTACAACTGCTTGATCCACAAAGTACCGATATTATCGATCATGGTGCCAAACCACGTCGTCAACTATTGGACTGGTTAATGTTCCACGTGGAACCAGAGTTTTATCATGCCTGGCAATATTATTCACGGGCCCTAAAACAGCGGAACAGTCTGCTTAAATCCAAACGTTTTCTAAGTTTGTCTGATCTGGAACCGTGGAACCAGATGCTGAGTGAATATGGTGAGATTTTGCACTCCCAACGTGTCGGCATCGTGGAACAGTGGAAGCCATTTTTTGAGGATGATCTCAAGCATCTATTACCGGATCTGGAGATTTCTCTGGAATACAGTCCTGGCTTTCACAGCGAAAACGGCCTGCTGAATGACCTAACTAATCATCATGACAAAGATGTGGAACGACGCTATACCGAATATGGTCCACATCGCGCGGATTTGCGTCTCAAGACCCCTTTAGGCGATGCTGATGTAATCCTATCCCGCGGACAAAAAAAGCTTTTAATGATGGCACTTAAACTGTCGCAAATCGCAATGCTGCATTCTTGTAATAAGGAAACTGTGGTATTATTAGATGATGTGACAGCAGAATTAGATTTAACCGCACAACAACGTTTAATTGAGCGATTGAGCCAGCTTGGTAGTCAAGTTTTTATTACCACTTTAGACCATGAATCAGTACAAAAGCACCTACATGATCTGTCTATCTCATATCAGTTATTCAATGTTGAAAACGGTACAGTTCAAGTTGTTGTGCAATAGTTTTTAAATTTTTACCTATCTTTGGATAAACCTATATTTCACTAGGGAGAAACCATGAGTTCAGAAGATCAAGCTGCTTCTCAAACAGAACAAACCACTGAAAAAGCTTATGATTCCTCTAGCATCAAGGTATTACGTGGTTTAGACGCAGTACGTAAGCGTCCAGGCATGTACATTGGTGATACAGACGATGGTACCGGCTTACACCACATGGTCTTCGAGGTCGTAGATAACTCGATTGATGAAGCGCTGGCAGGTCACTGTGATGAAATTTTAGTGACTATTCATGAAGATGAATCAGTTTCAGTATCAGACAATGGCCGTGGTATTCCGACCGACATTCACCCTGAAGAAGGCGTGTCTGCTGCAGAAGTGATTCTAACCATTCTGCATGCTGGCGGTAAGTTTGATGATAACAGCTATAAGGTTTCTGGCGGTCTGCACGGTGTAGGTGTATCCGTAGTAAATGCGTTGTCAGAAAAACTGGAACTAACCATTCATCGTGCCGGTAAAATCCATGAACAGGAATACCGTCATGGTGATCCACAATTCCCGTTAAAAGTAGTAGGTGAGACCGATAAGACCGGTACTCGCGTGCGTTTCTGGCCAAGTGCTGAAACCTTTAGTCAGACCATTTTTAATGTCGACATTCTGGCACGTCGTTTACGTGAACTGTCCTTCCTGAATGCAGGTGTACGAATCGTATTACGTGATGAACGTATCAATGCCGAATACATTTTTGACTATGAAGGCGGTTTGGCTGAGTTTGTTAAGTACATTAATCAGGGTAAAACCCACCTGAATGACATTTTCCATTTCACCACTCAGGCAGAAAACGGCATTGGTGTGGAAGTTGCACTGCAATGGAATGATTCTTATCAGGAAAATGTACGCTGCTTTACCAACAACATCCCGCAAAAGGATGGTGGTACTCACTTAGCCGGTTTCCGTGCAGCTCTGACCCGTGGTTTAAATAACTACATGGACAGTGAAAATATCCTGAAAAAAGAAAAAGTTGTGGTTTCAGGTGATGATGCGCGTGAAGGTCTGACTGCCATTGTGTCAGTAAAAGTGCCTGATCCGAAATTCTCTTCACAAACCAAAGAAAAACTGGTGTCGAGTGAAGTGAAATCTGCCGTCGAGCAGGCTATGAACAAGGCCTTCTCTGAATATCTGTTAGAGAATCCACAGGCGGCTAAATCAATTGCAGGCAAGATCATTGATGCAGCGCGTGCCCGTGATGCGGCGCGTAAAGCACGCGAAATGACTCGTCGTAAGAGTGCGCTCGATATCGCCGGTCTTCCAGGTAAACTGGCGGATTGCCAAGAGAAAGATCCAGCTTTATCTGAACTGTACCTGGTCGAAGGTGACTCTGCGGGCGGTTCTGCAAAACAGGGCCGTAACCGTAAGATGCAGGCAATTCTGCCGCTAAAAGGTAAGATCCTGAACGTGGAACGTGCCCGTTTTGACCGTATGATTTCTTCTGCAGAAGTGGGTACGCTGATTACAGCACTCGGCTGTGGTATTGGTCGTGAAGAATATAACCCGGACAAGCTTCGTTATCACAAAATCATCATCATGACCGATGCTGACGTGGATGGTTCACACATTCGTACATTGTTGCTGACTTTCTTCTTCCGTCAAATGCCGGAACTGGTCGAGCGTGGTCATATCTATATCGCGCAGCCACCGTTGTACAAGCTGAAAAAAGGCAAACAGGAACAGTACATCAAGGACAATGATGCACTGGAAACTTACCTGATTTCGAATGCGATTGATGAGCTGGAACTGCATATCAGTGCTGATGCCCCTGCGATTCGTGGTGAAGCTCTGGCCAATGTGATTACCGATTATCAAACTTCACAGAAGAGTCTGGCACGTTTAACTGTACGTTATCCTGCAAGCTTGCTGGATGCCTTGATTTCACTGGAAGCATTCAAGCTGGATCAGTTGGAAGATAAGGCTTATGTGGAAACTTGGGGTGAAGATCTGCGTGCTGCGATTGAAAAAATCCAGCCAAGTTTACGTCCTGAACTGAGTCTGGAACGTTTTGAAAAAGATGTTGATGGTCAGATGGTAGAAAGCTGGTTGCCACGGATTACGATTTATGTGCATAACTTGCCACATCACTATCTACTAGATGCTAGCCTGCTCAGCTCAAGTGAATATGCGCGTTTACTGAAAAATTCGAAAAGCTGGTTCACGCTGCTCGAAGAGGGTGCTTATTTACAGAAAGGTGAGCGCAAGATTCAGGTCAGCAGTTTCCATCAGGTTTGGCAGCACATTCTGCAAGACTCTCGCCGAGGCATGATGATCCAGCGTTATAAGGGTCTGGGTGAGATGAACGCAGACCAGCTGTGGGAAACCACGATGGATCCGGAAAACCGTAACATGCTACAAGTGACGGTACAGGATGCGATTGAAGCAGACCGCATGTTCTCTTGCCTGATGGGAGATGATGTGGAACCACGTCGTGCCTTCATTGAAGAAAATGCCTTGAATGCTGATATTGATACCTGATCTATCGGAATAAATCGAAACGAAAAAGTGCCTTTTAAGGCGCTTTTTTTACGTAAATTTTCTATTAATGCCAGATGAACTGTTTAGAATAATTTTAATCTAAGCAGTTTTTAGACCAATGATCCACTGATGCTAGGTTCTAAAAAAGCCTGGTTCAGTAGAATCAAGTCTTATTTATAAAGAGGTTTATCCATGGATAGCCAGCTTGAAGAAATACGTGAGATCTGGGCCAATGCATTCTACAGTGGCGACTATGATGTGCTGCGCCACTACGAACATCAGGACTTTCAGGTGGTTTTTGAACAGGAAGGCCGCGTAGAAGGAAGTTATCTGCGTTATGACCGGATCGCTCATGCGGTACAAAACGGCGTATGGAAACCGCTGAAGCCAGACATAGAATATGAAGAATACGAGTACAATGAAGACCAAACCGAATGCCGGATCTTAATTGGACTGGAACATAATAAACAGCGTCTTCAGGAGGTCTGGAAGCTAGAGGATGAATGGAAAATTCTAGAACTTAGATTTTTGAAATCCTAAACTTTCAATGATTTATTAAGTTACTTCGAAATTTTTTAAAAATATTTGAATAGTGTTGTTTTAAATCTTGCTTAAACCTTGATCAATCGTGTGGATAACTGCAAAGTTATCCATATTTTTTATGTGAATAAGATAGTATTTATCCACAAGTTATATTGTCTTTCTTATCTCTTAATTTTTTAAATTTAAATTTAAATTTAATTTCTCTATCTTGTGGATAAGTGTTTTTAAATTTAAAATGGGTTTTTGAATTTAAAAGACTAGTTGGAGCCATATCTTCTATGTTCTTTAACGGCAACCAGTTCAGGTGAGTTTTTATCTGTTTTTAATGGTAAATTATATAAATAACTTAAAAATTAATGGTTTATATTGATATTGTAGATTTAATTAACAATAAGCGTGGAACATATTTTAATTATAAAAATCTTCACTGTAGTGAAACTACACAATTAATTTAATAATCAAGTGAACTTTCAATTTTTTATTACTGAATCATAGGCTTATAGATTTTTCTAACTTTTACTTCTATAGCTTAGTTTCTTTAAGCTGGATCATCACGTGACCTAGTGCCAGTTCATTTGATAAACAGGCAATAGATCTGAGCTTTTAGAAACTGAAAATAGAAAAAAATACGGTTTATAAAATGGTGATCAAAAATAAAAAAAGCGCCTAATGGCGCTTTCTATTTTTTACCATTGTATTTATGGGGTCAGAATAATCTTGCGGCAGTCTTCTTCACGTTTATCGAAAATACGATAGCCTTCAGCAGCTTCTTCCAGTTTCATGCGATGGGTAATAATCACTTCTGGAGACAGCTGGCCATTTTCTACATATTCAAGTAATTGTGGCAAGAATTTATGTACATGTGTTTGACCCATTTTAAAGGTCAGTCCTTTATCGAAGGCATCACCAAACAGGAAGCCATGAATTGGACCAGCATATACGCCTGGCACACTCACCACACCACCACGGCGTACTGCGGCGATACATTGACGTAGGGCAAAGCCGCTCGAACCTTCAATTTTTAGATTCGTCATCACAGTTTCAAGCAAACTGCCTTTGGCCTCGAAACCAATCGCATCAATGACGGCATCAACACCACGATGACCGGCAGTATTTTGAATAATATATTCAGCTGCATCGACTTCATCAAAATTCACTGGAATTGCACCATAAGTTTGATGGGCGAAACGCAGACGGTAAGGGTGGTGATCGACCATAAAGATCTGTTCGGCACCCAGCATACGTGCGCAGGCAGCCGACAGTAAACCAACTGGACCAGCACCATAAATCGCAACACTGGAGCCGCGAGTGACCTGGGCATTGGTTACAGCCTGCCATGCAGTAGGCAAGATATCAGTCAGAAACAGGACTTTTTCATCCGGTAATGATCCTGGCACTTTAAATGGGCCCACATTACCTTTAGGCACACGAACATATTCAGCCTGTCCGCCTGGTACACCGCCATATAAATGGCTATAACCAAACAGAGCCGCACCTGGTGGAATTTGTTTCTTATTGATAATTGCACCACGGCCAGTATTGGTATTTTCACAGGCAGCCATCAGTTCATGTTCACAGAAAAAACAGTGACCACATGCAATCACGAAAGGAATAATTACCCGGTCGCCTTTTTTGACTTCTGTGACTTCAGGGCCGACTTCTTCTACAATTCCCATAAACTCATGGCCGAAAATATCGCCATCTTCAGTGGCCGGGATTTTACCCCGGTATAGATGCAGATCTGAGCCACAGATGGCAGTCGCTGTCACCCTTAAAATGACGTCATCTGGTTCCTGAATCACTGGATCTGGAACGGATTCAACTCGTACATCCCGAGCACCATGATAGGTAAGAGCACGCATGCGGATTTCCTCTCTCTAGTTCAACATTAAACAGACTCGTATCAAGGCTGCCAAAAATAAAAAACACTTTTATTAGAGCCTTATGGGCCAAGAAATCGCTGTAAATTAATGTATGAAATAAGACATCCGAGTGTTTAAAAAATAAACTTATATAGGATTTGCGTAATTCACTACAAAATATGTCAAAAAACGGTTTCGATAAAAAAATCAGGGAAAAGATGGAGAGAGCAATATATAAAGTAAAAAAAAGAGATTAGCTCCAGTTGCAGCTAATCTCTAAGATTTGAATCAAGGTTTAAAACTTAACCTTCCTGAAAAGATTGCTCCAAACTTTCTAGCTCCATCATCAGTTCTAGCATTTGCTCTTCGGCAGTTTCCAGTTTCTGTTTCAGTTCAGTTTGCTCGTTCATAAGTTTCAGCAAGTCATCTTTACGTGCAGCTTCATATAAAGCGCTATCTGCCAGCAATTCTTCAATTTCTGCCAGACGCGGTTGTAACTTGTCAATTTGCGCTTCGCATTTTTCGATATTCTTGCGAATCGGACGAGTCTGCCCACGACGCTGAGCGGCCAGTTTGCGCTGTGCTTCCTTATCTACTTTGGCTACCACCACAGGTTTAGCTTCTGTTTCTACTACCTGTGCTTTGGCTAAGGCATTCTGTGCATTGATCTGCTGTTGACGCGCTTCACGTAACCATTTGGCATAGTCCTGCAAATCACCCTCAAATTCGGTACAACGTCCGGCATGTACTAACAGCAATTCATCACATACTGTCGCAATCAATTGACGTTCATGCGAAACGAGTACCACCGCACCTTCAAAATCCTGCAAAGCCATAGTCAGGGCATGGCGCATATCCAGATCCAGATGGTTTGTCGGTTCATCCAGAATCAGTACATTTGGACGCTGCCAAACAATTAAAGCCAAAGCCAAACGTGCACGTTCACCCCCAGAGAAACTCTCACATGGGGTATCCATGCGCTCACCGCTAAAACCGAAACTGCCGAGGAAAGAGCGTAAAGAAGCTTCACTGATTTTTGGATCGGCGATACGTGCCAGTTGTAGCATTGGGCTGGCATTAGCATCCAAAGCATCCATCTGATGCTGAGCAAAATAACCGATATTGAGTAATTCTGAGGCTTTACGTTGACCATTTAATAAAGGCAAATCTCCGACTAAGGTTTTGATTAGGGTTGATTTACCCGCACCATTCATCCCCAATAAACCGATACGTGAATTTGGAGTGATTTGCAGATTAATTTTGCTGGCAATCGATTTATCGCCATAACCAATTTCCGCCTGTTCCAAGGCCAGAAGTGGTGAACTCATTTTGGTCGGTTCACGGAAACTGAAGGTAAAAGGTGTATCCACATGAGCAGGGGCGAGATCCTGCATGCGCTCCAGCATTTTGATCCGACTTTGGGCCTGACGTGCTTTGGTCGCTTTGGCTTTAAAACGGTCAATAAATTTTTGTAAATGTGCCCGGGCTTCTTGCTGTTTCTCAAAGGCTTGTTGCTGTTGCGCCAGACGCTCGCTACGGGTCACTTCAAAAGTTGAATAATTGCCGGTATAGAGGGTGAGTTCCTGATTTTCGATATGCAGAATATGATCCGTCACGGCATCCAGAAAATCACGGTCATGCGAAATTAGCACTAAAGTACCTTCATACGCCTTTAACCAGTCTTCGAGCCACAAAATCGCATCCAGATCCAAGTGGTTGGTCGGTTCATCGAGTAATAGCAGGTCTGAACGGCTCATCAGGGTACGGGCCAAATTCAAACGCATCCGCCAACCGCCTGAAAAGCTGGAAACATCCAGGCGAATCTGATGATCCATAAAGCCTAAACCAGCCATTAACTGTGCTGCTTTAGAGGGAGCGGAATAGCCATGAATCTCGTCAAAACGGCCATGTAGCTGTGCCAGTTCTGCATCAGAAAGCTGTTCCGTATGCGCTAGTTTAGCCTGTATATCCCAATACTCTTCATCGCCTGACAGAACAAAATCAATGGCTGGCATATCTAGGGCTTTAATTTCCTGAGCCATATGCGCTACGGTCCAAACGGATGGACGGGTTAGCGAACCCTCATCTGCACTGAGCTCACCTAAAAGAGCCGCAAACAGGGTAGATTTTCCTGCGCCATTCACGCCGGTTAAACCAATTTTCCAGCCGGGATGAAGCTGCATGGAGGCTTTTTGAAATAACACTCGCCCACCACGGCGTAACGAAACTTGGTCTAACTGAATCATTGAACTTACTAACAAGGGCAAAAGAGAATGCCGCTATTCTAATGGAAAGCCCGGAGAAAACAAAAAATCTTCGTTGCAGTTTATCCTGTTCAGGCTTTAAAAATTTATAGATTCATATATGATGAACTATATTTTGAGTAAATACTCTATTTTGTTTAAAAACCGAAAGATAGAGCCATCAAGGTTCATAATAATATTGAGTAGAATAAAAATGAAAAAAGGATTTTTAATTTTATCTGCACTGGGCCTATGGGCTTCGAGTGCACATGCTGCCCCAGTCAATGTCTGTGTATTTGATTTACTGGGAAAATCGGGTGAATCCTTCAAACTGCTGGAAGAATGGGCATTAGCCAGCAAGCAGTGGGGGGCTACGGTTCAATTGATTGCTTATCAGGATGAAGCTAAAGTCGATCAGGATGCCAAAGCCGGAAAATGCGATGGCTTCTATATGACATCCATGCGCGCGCGAGCTTATAACAAATTTGCCGGTTCGATTGATGCGATTGGCGGCGTTCCTAATAATGATATTGCCATGAAAGCGGTGAGTTATGTGCTGGATAAGCGTAATACCAAGCGCATGACCACTCAGATTGGCAAGGAAAAATTTGAAGTAGCCGGTATTGGCCAGATTGGTCCTGCTTATATCTTTGTCCGTGATCGTAATATGAACAAGCTAGAACATATTAAGGGCAAGAAGTTTGCTGTGCTGCATTATGACTATGCCCAAACCATTATGGTGAACCGGGTAGAAGCTGTACCGGTAAATTCGGAAATTTCTAATTTCATCCGTAAATTTAATCAGGGTGAAGTGGATATTGTGGCAGCACCCGCTTATGCCTTTAAACCTCTTGAAGTGACCAAAGGACTGGGTCAGAAAGGAGCCATGATTAACTTTCCGGTGGTCAATGTCACAGCAGATCTGATTATTCGACCGGATAAATTTCCGGAACAGTTTGCAGCCAATTCCCGACAATGGTTTGTTAAGCAGTTACCCTGTAGCTTCGCGATGGTGAAACGTATGGAAGCAGAAATCCCGCGTAAATATATTCTGAACCTGAGCCGTGAGGAACAGGTCAGTTATCAAAAAATTCTGCGTGAAGGACGCATGGATTTAACCAAACAGGGCATCTATGACGCTGGTATGATGACAGTATTAAAACGGGCACGTTGTACTGTAGAAAGAACTAATTTCGAATGCTCAATCAGTGGTGAATAATTTTAAAATCATGTATATCTTTGTAACTACAGCGAATGAAATGTAATTCAAAGTAGCCAAGTTAAAACATTAAGATACTGATATATTTATAAAAAAAATTAGATAAAGGAAATTGGATAAAGCTCATTTATCTTTATAGGCCAAAAAATGACTTTTATCTGGAGTAAATGCTCTATTTTTTTGAAATAAATTTGCTTAATATTTGACGCGTGTACGGACACTCAGCTAACAACAAGATTTCAAAGGATAACTAAAATGAAAAAAACACTCTTATCATTGGCTGCATTTTCTGCATTTGGTTTTGCAGGTGTGGCACATGCAGAAAAGGTCGATATCTGTGTGTTTGACCTACTTGGTAAATCTGGCGAGTCTTTCCAGATGGCTCAGGAATGGGCACTGGCAGCAAAAGGCTGGGGCGCAGATATTAATCTGATCGCTCGTCAGGATGAAGCCGTCGCTGACAATGACTTTAAGGCTGGCAAATGTGATGGCGTATTCATGACCGCCATGCGTGCTCGTCAATATAACAAGTTTGCCGGTTCAATCGATGCCTTAGGTGGTGCTCCAAGTAATGCCATTGCACAGCGTGCGATTAGCTTCGCTTTAGATAAGCGTAATGCCGCTAAAATGGTTACGACCATGGGCGGTAAAAAATATGAGGTGGCCGGGATTGCGCCACTGGGTTCAGCTTTTATCTTTGTGCGTGACAAAAACATCAACTCCATTGAAAAAGCGGCAGGCAAGAAGTTCGCTGTTCTTGGCTATGATGATGCGCAAAAAATCATGGTTCAACGTGTAGGTGCTCAGGCCGTAGTGTCTGATGTATCCAACTTCGTGGCCAAGTTTAATAATGGCCAAGTCGATATGGTGGGCGCACCGGCGTATGCGTACAAGCCACTCGAAATCTATAAAGGTCTGGGCAATAGCGGTGCGATGTTTAACTTCCCGGTACTGCATGTCACCTCTGACTTTGTGATCCGTCCGGAGAAATTCCCAGCCGGTTTTGGCCAGAAGTCTCGTGACTGGTTCATTAAAAATCTGCCTAAGAGCATGGCGATGATTAATCGTCTGGAAGCCGGTATTCCAGCGAAATATAAGCTGAATCTGAGCGCGGAAGACAAAACCAAGTACCAGAAGTTATTACGTGAAGGACGTATGGATATGACCAAGCGTGGAATCTATGATGCCAGCATGATGTCGGTATTGAAACGTGCACGTTGCTCTGTCGATAAGGCCAACTTTGAATGTTCACTTTCTGGCGAATAATTTGATTTTTAAGGAAAAAAGCTTAGATTTATCTAAGCTTTTTTTATATTAAACAAAGTCAGATCTGCCATTGCAGATCACGGTAAAGCAGTTAAGCTGATTAAAAATAATGCTTTCATGTTTAGTATAAAAAACAATAACATGTAGCACTTAAAGCAGATAACAAAAACAAGGCAATCAAGGAAAGCAAAATGATGCAGAGAGGATGGAAAGCCCTGGCTGTAGGTGCAGCACTCGCGGCAGTTTCAGGTCTAGCTCAGGCTAAACAGGTGGTATGTGTATTCGATCTGGTCGGCAAAAATGGTGACGTTTATGCTGTAATGAAAGACTATCAGCTGGCCGCAAAAAACTGGGATGCTGATATCGAGCTCAGGGTAAATACCAATGAAGCCGTCGTCGCAGAAGATTTTAAGGCCGGTAAATGTGATGGGATCAGTGTCACTGGTATGCGCGGCCGTCAGTTCAACCGATTTACCGGTTCACTCGATGCGATTGGCGCGATTCCAGATTTGAACCTGGCGGTAAAAGTCATGCAAGGCCTGGCGAGTCCGACCTTTGCCAAGCTCATGGTTCAAGGCAAATATGAAGTCGCAGGGGTGATTCCGGTAGGCGATGCCTTTCTGATGGTCAATGACCGGAGTATTAATACTGTGGCGAAAGCAGCAGGTAAAAAAATTGCTGTACTCGACTATGACGAAGCACAAAAAATCATGGTTCAGCAGGTGGGTGCACAGGCAGTCAGCGCCGATGTGACCAACTTTGGCTCTAAATTTAACAATGGTCAGGTCGACATTATTGGCGCGCCGGCTGCCGTATTTAAACCGCTAGAGCTGCATAAAGGTTTGGGTAGCAAGGGTGCTATTGTGAATTATCCGGTATTGCAGGTCACCGGTAATATTATTATTCGTCCAGATAAATTCCCGGCAGGATATGGACAAAAATCACGTGAATGGGTGAAGAGCCAGTTACCACGTGCTTTTGGAATTTTAGGTAAAATGAAGGCAGATATTCCATCTAAATACTGGATGGATATTCCTGAAGCAGATAAACCAGGTTATCAAAAGCTGATGCGTGATTCGCGGATTGATCTGACCAAACGGGGTATTTATGACAAACGCATGATGAAGTTACTCTGGCAATTCCGCTGCAAGCAGAATCCGAAAAACTTCGAATGTGCATTACAGGATGAGAACTATAAACAATCCTGATAAAATTACTCTGATTTGACTTTTAATCTGTACAGACTGACCATATATTGAGTGTGTTATACTTGAAATATGGTCTTTTCTTTTTAAAGACATTCCATTCAACAGAGGAATCCGCCATGAATGCTCAAGCGCTTGTGCTCACCGACAATGCCGCAAATAAAGTACGCCAGTTGCGTGACAGTGAAGGTAACCAAGACTTAATGCTCCGTGTGTATGTCACCGGTGGCGGCTGTTCAGGTTTCTCTTATGGCTTTAACTTTGCGGAAAGCCAAAATGAAGATGATGCAGAATTCGTCAATGGCGATGTCAAAATGCTGGTCGATTCTCTGAGCTATCAATATCTGGTCGGTTCAGTGGTTGACTATGTTGAAGGTCTGGAAGGTTCACGTTTTGTGGTACAAAACCCGAATGCTACAACGACCTGTGGCTGTGGATCTTCATTCTCGATCTAATACATATCAAGTTGAATAAAAAAGTCCTCATATGAGGACTTTTTTATGTCTGAAGAAAGCTTAGCTTTCCAGTTTGACCGCTTCAAGCAGGTCAAAAATCACTGTAGTGACATCCTGACTCAGTTCGCGGTTATTAAATATCTCGTAGGCTGTAATGGTAATGTCCGTATCGCTCGGCAATAGACGCTGTTCTTCTTCAATCAAGTCATTGATCGGCAATAAGGTCTGTTTCACTTGCAGATGCAAAATATCCTTAAATTCAAGATTTTCATCATCCAGCTCGATCAGCTGTTCATTGAAATAAGGCAGCAAAATTGAATGAAGATAAGGTTGAATATCCTCGATATCAAAGATCTCGATATCACGGGTTTCATCAATCGTACTAATGTGGTCATTTACTTCAATTAAAATATGGTAGTAACTCACATGAATCTCCAAGAAAGTTGGCCTAAGACGTCCTACTGTTCTTCACAATAACATGAAATGAAACCGGGTTGTATTTTTACTAGCCTAAACACATAAATAATATAGGGAATTAAAACCTGAATTTTATCGAGTATACAACAGAGTCTTGTCTGCTGGACGCAGTCTGAAATCTTGTAAATTTTGTTCACCCAATACTGGATACATCAAGGCTTCCGGATCATTATGATGATAGAGGCCCAAGGCATGGCCCAGCTCATGTGCCAAAGTTAAGCGTAAATCATCTTTGGCATCAAACTGGTAAATCTGGATCTTATCTCCCATAAAAATACCCTTATGAAACTGGCGTGGGGGAAAGCGCTGCTGGGCCTGCTGAATATTTCGCTGATGGCTTTGCACACTATTTTGATGCACAGAAACCTGCTGGTTAAACGAGGATAGCTGTTCTTGAAGATAGGCATATTCGCGCTTAAAACTTTCCAGTTTAGGCTTGAGCATTTCCATCTCATACTGAAGCTGTTCACGCTCGGCAGATGAGCTGGCCTGTTGACGGCGTTGCAATAGGGTTTGAAATTCAAATTCCAGCTGACTTTTTTGCTGGATCAGGCGTTGCTGCTGATCTTCCAGATTTTTCTGCGAAACTTGCAGATTGCTGACTTCACGCTGATATCTGGCTTCATCGGCAAGTAATTTTTTTTCGACCTTTTTAAAGGCTTCATAGTCCTGTTGGCGTTGATCATAGATCAGTTGAATGGCTAGCTGAGCATTCTCATCATAGACCATCAGATCATCGCGATTGGTTCCTTCATGCCAGATCTGAATCGCTTCCTGACTTAATTGAATGACTTCATCACGGGTCAGGCCAAAACCCGGATCGACCTGATCAATCCGGAAACGTAGGCGCGTATCAAAAGGATGGGTCAAACGGTCAGTCAGTGAATTAAATTTTAATTGTGGATGGGTCTTAGTTTGTAGATGCAAAAACAATGACACAATGAAAACGACAATCCCCAGAAAGCTTAAAAGACGCATAGTGTTTTTTTAAATATTGTTTGGCTCAATGTAGCTAAAAAACCAGAAAAATCCTAGCGTCAGAGCGATAAAAAGTGGCAATAAAAAACCGTGCTTATACACGGTTCTGTTCAGGTCAGATTATGATTTCTTACCTTTCCACTGTTCAACCTGTCTTGGCATATTGGAATGATAGATAAAGCCAAGGCCTATACCATTCAATAAGAAGATCATAAATTCAATTAAATATTTCAGGTTATAGGAATGTCTGGTTTGGTGATTAAAGGCATACAGCGTGATTTCAGATTTAAAGATCTGGAAAATAATATAGCTCAGTAATCCAATACCCAGAATGATAAAGCCTTTTCCAGAAGGGTAACGCTGAGGTACAGCCAGGATCAGCAACACAATGATGGCAATCAGAAAGCCCAAGGAAAAAGAAGCTTCAATTCCGAAGGTTTGCAGGTAATTAAAAGGCGCGAGTACCACATTCGGCGGTAAGATCAGAAGCAGATTGCCCATCGGGTAGAGCAGCATGATCGCAAGCCCGGAAGCCAGAAGAAAAAGCTTAATAAAATTCTGCATACGTTTTTATTTTTAAGTTATTTATTTCATTATAGTTTAATTAAAAAACATTCTATTGCCTATGCATTGAGCAAAAAAAAGACCGCATAAAATGCGGTCTTTTTCTCAAAGTGACAAATTATTTTTTATCATCTTTTACTTCAGTGAATTCAGCATCAACTACGCCATCATCTGCTTTTTGAGCTTGGCCTTCGCCGCCTTGGAATGCATTAGGATCGAAACCTTGTGCACCGCCTTGGCCTTGAGCTGCTTCATAAGCACGCTGGGTGATCGGCATAATAATGTTTTGCAATGCTTCAGTTTTCGCTTTGATTGCTTCAACATCATTTTCTTTAGTTGATGCTTCTAACTCAGAAACCGCAGTTTCGATTGCAGTTTTTTCGTCAGCAGTCACTTGTTCGCCAAGATCTTTTACTGCTTTTTGAGCAGAAGAGACTAACGCATCCGCTTCGTTACGTGCTTTTGCAAGCTCTTCGAACTTACGGTCTTCTTCAGCATTCGCTTCAGCATCTTTGATCATCGCTTCGATTTCAGCATCAGACAAACCTGAGTTTGCTTTGATCTGGATAGATTGCTCTTTACCAGTGCTCTTATCTTTCGCAGATACTTTCAAGATACCATCCGCGTTGATGTCGAACGATACTTCAATTTGTGGCACACCACGTGGAGCAGGTGGGATGTCGCCTAACTGGAAGTTACCCAACAATTTGTTCTGTTGAGCCATTTTACGTTCACCTTGGTAAACTGAAATGTCTACAGCAGGCTGGTTGTCCGCAGCAGTTGAGAACACTTGAGATTTCTTCGCAGGAATCGTCGTGTTTTTCTCGATGATTGGAGTCAACACGCCACCCATGGTTTCAATACCAAGTGTCAACGGAGTAACGTCAAGAAGAAGTACGTCAGTTTTGTCACCAGACAATACCGCACCTTGGATCGCAGCACCCATTGCGACTGCTTCGTCCGGGTTCACGTCTTTACGTGGCTCACGACCGAAGAATTCTTGTACTTTTTGTTGTACAAGTGGCATACGAGACTGACCACCTACCAAAATTACGTCAGAGATGTCAGAAGTCGAAAGACCTGCATCTTTCAGCGCAATCTTACAAGGCTCGATAGTACGAGCTACAAGATCCCCAACTAAACCTTCAAGTTTTGCACGAGTTACGTTGATCACTAAGTGTTTAGGACCAGTCGCATCTGCAGTGATGTATGGAAGGTTGATTTCAGTTGCGTTAGAAGAAGAAAGCTCGATTTTTGCTTTTTCAGCAGCTTCTTTCAGACGTTGTAACGCAAGTGGATCGTTCTTCAAGTTCACGTTTTGTTCTTTCTTGAACTCTTCAACCAGGTAGTCGATTAGTGCGTTATCGAAGTCTTCACCACCCAGGAATGTGTCACCATTTGTAGATAACACTTCGATTTGCTGGTCGCCATCAAGGTCAGCAATCTCAATGATTGAAACGTCGAATGTACCACCACCCAAGTCGTAAACCGCAACTTTACGGTCGCCTTCTTTCTTGTCCATACCGAACGCAAGCGCCGCAGCAGTTGGTTCGTTGATGATACGTTTAACTTCTAGGCCTGCAATTTTACCTGCATCCTTAGTTGCTTGACGTTGTGCATCGTTGAAGTAAGCAGGAACAGTAATAACCGCTTCAGTGACTGTTTCACCCAGGTAGTCTTCTGCAGTTTTCTTCATTTTCTTAAGAACTTCTGCAGAGATTTGTTGAGGTGCTAATTTTTTATCGTTTACTTCAACCCAAGCATCACCATTGTCAGCTTTGATGATTTTGAATGGTGCGATACCGATATCTTTTTGTACCGCCTGGTCTTCGTAACGACGACCGATCAAACGTTTGATCGCGAACAATGTATTTTTCGGGTTAGTCACCGCTTGACGTTTTGCTGATTGACCAACAAGAATTTCGCCATCTTTATACGCAATAATAGATGGAGTTGTACGAGCGCCTTCAGCGTTTTCGATTACTTTAACTTTGTCGCCTTCAAGTACAGCAACACATGAGTTGGTTGTACCTAAGTCAATACCAATGATTTTAGCCATTTGGATGTTTCCTCAAAAATTCTTTTATTCCCAAATTTTTCCCTTTAACAAAGGGAAATTAAAAGGGATTTACTTGTTATCCGATATGAGAGCCATTCATTTTTTTTCAAGTAAAGATGTTGAAAAAAATTTAAAAACTCTCGAAATTCTTTCGCTTATGCGCCAACCATCACCATTGCAGGGCGCAGCAAACGACCATTTAGGCTGTAGCCTTTTTGCAGTACGTTACCAATTTCATTCGCTTTCGCATTTGGATCGATACCGACAGCTTGATGTAAATCAGCATTGAAACCGCTCGCAGTATCGACCACGACAACACCGAATTTCTCTAAAGTGGTGAGCAAGCCTTTTAGTGTGAGTTCAACACCTTCAGAAAGCGGTGTTTTTTCTTCGCCAACTGCAGCAATTGCACGTTCAAGATTGTCGACAGTATCGAGTAATTCTTTCGCGAATTTCTCAAGTACTGCTTCTTTATGCTTTTCAGATTCACGCTGGATACGTTCCACACTTTTTTGTGCTTCGTAAACTGCATTGGCAGTGCGTGCTTTTTCTAACTTTAAGTCACCTTCAAGTTGTGCAATCTGCTCTTGTAAAGATTCAACGGTAACTTCTACTTGCTCAGGTTCAGCTTGAGTTTGCTCTACCTCTTGTGTCGCTTGCTCTTGCTCAAGATCTTGAACTTGTTCGTTCTGCTCAGTTGCCATTGATTTACTCCGTTTAAATGGGTTTTTAAACATGTACAGTCCTTGGGCGTCAGAGTTAACTGCGTTAATACTGAACTGCCATGATTGAAATTTTTAATTATTTAAAGAAATCGGGGCAGGGGTAAAAAATTCAAGCACAACTACAGATTAATTTTTAGGATTTATTTGGATTTAATGACTTTCATAAAAGCAGCATCGTATTTTTAGATAGAAATAATAATTTTTATCTGTTTTAAATATTTTTAGAACAGGTGCATCATAGCGTCATTAACAGCGGCCTTGTTCTGAGGAGAGAGCTGAACTAGGTTGCTGTTGCCTTATTTTTAAGCTGTTTTTTCCGGTCGGATCCCTCACACATGATCCGGCTTTTTTTTGTCCAGATTATTTTTTAGACATAAAAGCGATTAATAACTAAGCAATAAAGTATTACACATAAAATGAGCAACACTATATTATTCATTTCAGATTCTATCGCTGTAGTTTCTTCTCTTTTTTAGAAATGTGTTTTCGTGGCTTATCTTTTCTCTAGATAAGCCTTTTTTTTTGCCTGAAATTTGTTACGGTTTTTCGACTTATAAGATGGGATCATCTTAATCAAGACTATGCTGAGTGAAAACATTTCTTCTATTAAAAGAAAATAACTGGAATGAGATCAAAACCATAAAACTCAGTCCATAAAAAAGCCCTGATTTAAATCAGAGCCTCTCTTTTTATTTATATTCTGCCTAATCGCGACGATTACGTGGTCGCTGCTGTTCCTGTTTACGTCGCTGATCATTCCAGCGTGGATTATTGGAGCGGTTTTGCTGAACCCGTTTACGCTGCTGTTCTGCCACTTTTTTACGTTGTTCCAGCTGTTGGCGACGTTTACGTTCGGCCTGCGCCTGTTTCTGACGCTGGTTACTCAGATTCTTGCGTTGCTGTTCCAGACGTTGTCGTTCCAGTTGAGTTTTACGACGGTCCAGTTCTATTTGCCGACGTCGTTCCTGTTCCCAGTTACGCTGCTGAATATTTTTGCGACGTTCCAGTTCCAGTCTCTTACGCTGCTGTTCGTATTCCCAGCGTTGCCGGTCATAGCGACGGTCTTGATCATAACGATAATCATAACCTCGATCGCGACGATCATAACGTCCGTCATAATAACCATCATCAGGAAAAGCCACACAGCCTACGGCTAAAAATGCAGTGGCTAAGGATACCGTTATTATTTTTATCGCCATAAGCTATCTCCTTTTATACAGACTTCTACATCAAAGTCGCAAAAGTGCTGTAAAAATCTCACTTAAACTGTCAATGACATTTGATTAAATTCAGGTTAGCGTATTTGGCAGATCATCTATGTACATTGATATTAAGACTTATATAAGAATATGGTCACTAAAATCCTAATCATGTAGAAAAAATGAAGAATTATGGGAAAAGGATGAAAACTCATGGGTGCGAATAATCCGGTCACAAAATTTGTAATGGATAAGGGGCAGGGCACTGCAGCACGTTTGCTGGATTGCCTGCCGAGCTTTGCACAAGAACGTCTGGTAAAAGCATTGGATTATCCTTATGACTATCCTGATTTGGATCCTTATATAAAATGCTTGATGGCGATTCAGATCAAACAGGGACAGCACAGTTTTATTAGTGAAGATGCGGTGCGATCACGTCAACTGTTTGATGAACGCATGAAAGCTATTCAGGCAAAACCGACGCCGGTCAAGGCAGTCGAGGATCTGCGCCTGCCATTACAAAATGGCACTATCTTTGCCCGACATTATCATCCGGCACCACAGAAAAAATTACCGATGGTCATTTTCTATCATGGTGGTGCATTTATAGTGGGCGGTCTGGATACACATGATGAGTTCTGCCGTTTATTGGCGGTGCATGCCAAGGTGCAGGTACTCAGCGTAGCTTATCCGCTAACGCCAGAATACAGTCCTTTGCAGATGGTACAGGTCTGTGAAGATGCTCTGGCTTGGGTACATCAAAACATCAAGCAGCTGAAAATCTATAAAAACCAGATTGTAGTGGCAGGGGATAGTGCAGGTGGAAATCTGGCGGCAGTAGTTGCGCAGCGGAGTGCCGATAAAATCTATGCACCTCGTGCACAGTTATTGCTTTACCCAGCTGTCGATTTTAAAAGCCGCCATCCTTCTTTTTATGCATACAATCAGGGGCTGGTACTTTCAGCTCAGGATATTGATCTGGTAACCAAGCTATATGCTGAAACGCATCAGGTCGAACTGGACGATCCGCTGATTTCACCGACCTATGGTGAACTGAAGAATCTGCCACCTGCCTATGTGATTACTGCCCGTCATGATGTGTTGCATGATGAGGGTTCAATCTATGCTCTGAAGTTACGTGAGAATGGGGTGCGAGTGTATTATCAAGAATATACGGATCAGGCACATGGTTTTATCAATCTGACCCCAATTCATAAACGTTCAAAAAAGCAGGTCATTGAACTCAGCAAGAATTTCCGTAAATTCCTGGATAAAAAGATCTGATTCAAAAATAGATGTAAAAATAAGGAGTTTCACGTGAAACACCTTTTTTATTTTTTATGGATCCTGGCTTCTGGAAAGACTAGATTAAATTTCGGCACATAAAAGCTTTGTAAATATTTAGCTTTAGAAAAATCCGGGAATATATCCTGAGTATCTTGCCACTCTGCCTGAATAAGCTTGGATAAATAACCCCGAAATTGAGGGCTAAACTGATAATGTTGGGATTTCCAGGTTTGCCGGATTTTTAGCATGGAGCTTGGAAGATGATGACTATTTAAATAGAAAGAACGAGGAGATTTAGGTTTTTTAAGACGAAGTGTCATGCTTTGCCCACGATGAGTAATGCGACAAATCGCTTCCTGTCCCTGTTCTTGCCAGTCAAACTCTGCATATTCTTTAGGAATACCCCACAAGTGCTGACCATGCACAATAGATTCATGAGTAGAGACATAAATTTTCGGAATAGTCGAAAGACGCCGTCTGCTAATTAAAGGATGATCCATAATCAGCAATTCATCATAAGGACTCACAGGAGAATGATGATAGCGCACCAATAGAACCTGAACGACACGACCGAGTGGAGATGGCGCAATCTTAAAGCTCTGAAATTCACGAATGAAATGAGGGGTAATCCAGTAATTTAGAATAAAACCCTCCCCCTGCAAATGCCAGGGCGGAAATTGATGGACGCTTTTCTCCTGTAGTAATGCATGGCTCATTATTATTCTCTTGTCTTTAGTCGGCAGGTCACTGCATTATTAGTCATGAAAGATTAATATGTTGTGAATCTCAACCTTTCTTTATCAGTAGATGAGTTAAAAAATGTTAAAAAAATCATTATCTGCTATCGCATTGATCGCATTTAGCTTGCCAAGTTTTGCTGCCAATACTCTGATCGAGATGAAAACCTCATCCGGTAATATCGAAATTGAACTCTTTAATGACAAAGCACCGATTACGGTGAAAAACTTTGAAGAATATGTCAAAAGCAACTTCTATACAGGAACCATCTTCCATCGGGTCATTCCGGGTTTCATGATTCAGGGCGGAGGCTTTGATCTCAACATGCAGGAAAAAGCCAATAATAAAGCTTCAATCAAGAACGAATCAGATAATGGTTTGCAAAACAAACGTGGCACTTTAGCCATGGCACGTACCAACGATCCTAATTCGGCTAAAGCACAGTTCTTTATTAACCTAGTAGATAACAGTTTTCTGGACCGTTCACCAAGAAATGCCGGATATGCAGTATTTGGGCGGGTTACTAAAGGTATGGAAGTAGTCGATAAGATCGCTCAAGTACCTACTCAGAACTATGGTATGCATCAGGACGTTCCGAAAACAGCTGTAAAAATCAACAGTGTGATTATTAAAACACCAAGCGTGAAAAAGTAAGTGAAAAATAAAACATAAATGTTTTGTTTATATTTTCTTTGGAATATTATGAACTTATGTAACAATTGGTAGAAAAATGAACCAATTTGGTGCATAAAAATGAAACAGTCATGATTGGTGTGCGTTAAAAGCACTTGCTTGTGTAGGAAATTGCCCTATAATGAGCTCATACCGACGAGATAGACGA
>NZ_VPED01000022.1:0-54729 GCF_013417335.1 Acinetobacter sp. YH16031 | reverse complement strand
CATGAGATGCCTGTGTATCGCTTGAACTGAGGATCAGAAAGCTTGTTTGAATCGATGTATTTCATCCGCAGATTATGCACGAATGCTAAGAAATCCGGAGTGCAAATATTAACCAAAAAGAAGATCGGTTTTTGATTTATGAAAGAGATCTATTAAATTCTTTAATTCACTTTGACATTTTTAATTTTTTAAAGTTAGAAAAAATACAAGCTAGGCTGTTATATCAATTTTTCACGTTTCCTAGCCATTAACCAATCAATTTCCATTGATCTATTTAATCTGAATTAACCTGAAGGAAAAAATAAATGCCTGAATAGTGATTAAGTTCGCATCCTCTAAGAAAGATATGTTTTAAAAGGTTATCCAAGATTAAAAAATTGCGTTTAAACCTATAAACTCTAACAAATTTTTTGAGTTAAAGAGAAAGATCAGTTGGAACAGTTTAATTTTATTCAGAATATTCGAGATTGGGCCGATCAGTACCCTTGGCTGGAAATGTTATCTTCACTGAGTATTGTGATTTTACTGGCCATCCTTGCCAATGTGTTTGCCAAACAGATTGTCGTACGTGGCATCCGTCAACTGATTTCCAAAATGCCCTTTGCCAATAATCAGATTTTTGCTGAACATAGCGTAATTCGCCGGATTTCCAATATTGTTCCAGCAGTCGTGATTATGAACGGGATTACCACAGTTCCGCATTTATCCGACAAGGTGCAAACCTTTGTGCAAATGGGTGCCCAGGCGTTTATTTTCCTGACCATTGCTCTGGCACTCGGTGAGTTACTGAATATCTTTAACCTGATTTATCAGCGTAATCCCAAGTCACGCAACAAGCCGATTAAAGGTTATTTACAGCTGGTCAAGCTGATCATCTTCATTGTTTGTGGCTTGATGATTTTAGGCACTTTCCTGAAAAAAGATGTATTCACCTTGCTCGCTGGCTTTGGTGCGATGGCCGCTGTCCTGATGCTGGTCTTTCAAAATACGATTCTGTCACTGGTGGCTTCGGTTCAGATTTCATCTTATGACATGGTGCGTATTGGTGACTGGATTGAAATGCCGACCCTAAACGCCGATGGTGATGTCATTGATATGTCATTACATACCGTGACTGTGCAGAACTTTGACAAAACAGTGACCACGATTCCGACCAATAAACTGGTGACCGATACCTTTAAAAACTGGCGCGGCATGCAGGAAGCGGGTGCCCGCCGGATCAAACGTTCAATTCATATTGACCAAACCAGCGTGCATTTCATGACGGCTGAAGAACAGAACAAGCTGAAAAATTTTATCCTGCTGGATCAATATCTGAATACCAAATCAGAAGAACTAGAGAAGTTTAACCAGCAGCTCCAGCACCATTCACAATACAACCAGCGCCGTCTGACCAATTTAGGCACGTTCCGCGCTTATCTGGAATTTTATCTGCAACAGCATCCTGGTATTGCTAAAGATTTTTCATTGATGGTACGTCAATTACAACCGACTAGCGAAGGCTTGCCACTGGAAATTTATGCTTTCACCAATACGACGGTTTGGGCAGAGTATGAAAATATCCAGTCAGATATCATGGACCATATTCTGGCGATTATTCCGGAATTTGGACTGAAAGTGTATCAGGCTCCTTCTGGGAGTGATTTTAAAGAATCTTTTAACGCGAGTTCTTCATCTCCGATTATCACTTAAACTAACCTCTTAACTTAAGCCCGAAATAATCTCTTATTTCGGGCTTTTTATTCAGTATTTAAAATGAATTCAATCTCTTATTTTTGGTCTTCATATTATTTGGTATAAATCTGGCATGAGTTTTTGCTCTGCAACCTAAAGTTTGATTTAGTTAAACATTTGTGGCAATTTCACTCAAATTCAGACTTCAAAAAGCAGAATCCTTTATAATTTCCGCAAAGAAAATACATGATAAGAGTACGTGAATGTTTCGATGGCTTGAACGGCTGGTAGACCCCTATCCCACCAAAAACCTGAATCAACCTTTACCTACCAGGTTTTTCCCCTTTGTCTGGCAGGCAGCTTATGGGGTACGCCGTTATTTGCTGATTCTAGTATTGTGTACCGCAGGTGCAGCCAGTTTTGAGGCCTTACTGTATTCAAAAATTGGCGATCTGGTGAACTGGTTGAGTCAAAGTCAGCCAGACACTTTTTTAGATCAACATGCCAGCAATCTAACCTTATTGAGTATTATCTTGCTGGCAAATATCCTGTTTGCTAGTGCTCAGTCCCTGATCAAGCATCAGATTTTATATAGTAATTTCCCGATGCGTCTGCGTTGGCGCTTCCATAATTTATTGCTCAAACAGAGTTTGGACTTCTTCCATAATGATTTTGCCGGACGTTTATCGGCCAAAGTCATGCAAACGGCGCTGGCGATCCGAGAATTCTGGGTCATTTTGGGCGATATGCTGGCCTATGTGCTGATTTATTTCATCACAATCAATATTGTCTTGGGTGCCATTTCACCCTTACTTATTTTGCCGCTTATGGTCTGGCTATTACTGTTTATCTGTGCTGCCTGCTATTTTATTCCAAGATTAAGCAAGATTTCGTCCTTACAAGCGGATGCACGTGCAGTCATGACCGGACGTGTGACTGATGCCTATACCAATATTCAAACCGTAAAACTGTTTGCGCATGCAGGTCGCGAAAGTCAGTATGCCAAATCCTCCATGCAGGAATTTATGGTTACGGTGTATAAACAGATGCGTCTGGGCGCTCAATACGAAATCAGCATTCTGATGCTGAGTGTTGTGCTATATACAGGTGTGCTGGGAACTGCGATCTGGCTCTGGATGCAAGGTCAGGCGCAGCTCGGGATTATTGCAGCCACCACAGCGATGGTATTAAAGCTGAATAGTATTGCCGAGTTTATGATGTGGCAGACCTCTGCCCTGTTTGAAAATGTCGGTACTATTCAGGACGGAATGAAAACTCTAGGTCGTCGAATCAATATTCAAGACAAAGAAGATGCGAAAGAACTGGAGCTAAAACACGGTGAGATTAAATTCGATAATGTCACTTTTGCCTATAATGAAAAACCGGTGATTGACCAGTTTAATCTGACCATTCGTCCGGGTGAAAAAATCGGGATCGTGGGGCGTTCTGGAGCTGGTAAATCGACCCTGATTCAATTGCTATTGCATTTCTATCATCTGAATCAGGGCCGTATTCTGATTGATGATCAGGATATTGCCGATGTCACTCAGGACAGTTTGCGTAAAAATATTGCGCTGGTCACTCAGGATACGTCTTTGCTGCATCGTACCGTAGCTGAAAATATCAAATACGGTCGTCCGGATGCAACTGATGAAGAGATGTTTGAAGCTGTACGCAAGGCCAAAGCAGAAGAATTTATTCCGAATCTGACTGATTTGCGTGGCCGTAGAGGCTATGACGCCTATGTAGGTGAACGTGGCGTGAAGCTTTCTGGTGGACAGCGCCAACGTATTGCCATTTCCCGGGTATTCTTGAAAGATGCGCCGATTCTGATTCTGGATGAAGCCACCAGCGCTCTAGATTCCGAAGTCGAAGCGGCTATTCAGAATAGTCTGGATGATTTGATGCAAGGTAAAACAGTTATTGCCATTGCGCATCGTCTTTCTACCATTGCGCAGATGGATCGTCTGATTGTGATGGATCAAGGTAAAATTGCCGAGCAAGGTACGCATGATGAACTGGTGGCCTTAAACGGAATCTATGCGCAGCTATGGCAGCGTCAAACCGGCGGGTTCTTGGTACAGCAACATGCCAAATCTGACAGCTTGCATGAAGCATAATTGCTCTCTATTCAGTAGTAGCTAAGCTCTACAACAGAAACCGAAGCATTCTATTTTAGTCACTTGAATAGTAATGCTTCGGTTTGCTTTTATGGGAATATCAACTATTCCACAAGCATTTTTAAATTCCAGATTATTCAAAAAATAGCCCTATTCTGAATTAATAGAAATCTGTAGGCTTAAAATTAAATCCCTAAAATATCTCTGGTTTACATTGATTTCCAACTTTAAATTGAGCTAATCTGCTTGAAGTTAATTGAAATCTTCTTGTGGAAATTGCCACCGCTTTGTCCAACAATTTTTATCAAGAAAATGGCTTTTTCATGCCAATATGAAGTGAAAATAAAAAAATTTGAATGAGTGCAACGGATCGCGCATGAAAACAATAGCTCCACGCCAAGACCAAGGTATTCCAGGTGTATACGGTCTCTTGCTTCTCGATGTCATTTCCCGCTGGGGGTATAATAATGAGTCGCTTTTTAAGCCTTTTGGCCTGACCAGTGAACAGTTGGCAGATCCTGATTACCGTATTCCGACCCCTGTGGCCAATGAACTGGTCAAGCATGCCTTGAAGCTCACTGGTGAACCGACATTGGGTTATCACTTAGGTACCCAGATGCGGATTTCAATTCATGGCTTTATCGGTTATGCCATCATGACGGCGAATAATATTACCGAAGCCCTGGTGCTGGCGAACCGATTCATTCAGTTACGTTTACCCTTCTTGCAGTTATTTTTCTCGACCTTTGGCGCTAAGGCAACCGTACAGCTGCAAACTGATATTCAGCTTGAACCGCTTCGTACCGAAATTTCAATTGCTCTGATGATTGGCCTGATCAGTATGGCAAAAGCCATCACCGGGGTTAACGATGCGACTGGAGAAATCGACTTTGATTTCAAAAAGCCGGAAGGTTTTGAACGCTTCATGGCGAAATTTCCTACACATCAGTTCCGTTTTGAACAGCCGCATTTAATTTTAAGCTTTGATAAAAGCTACCTGATGAACAAACTGGTACATGCTGATCCAATTGCCAGCCAGATTGCGATTAACCAGTGTGAAGCTGAATTATCGGCACTTGGTGAACGGCACCGGATTGCCATGCGGGTGCGAGATATTCTGACTCATTCCGAACAGCATTATCTGAGTATTGAAAGCGTAGCTGAACGCCTGCATATGTCGGATCGAACCTTAAAGCGTCAGTTGGCCGCTGAAGGTACTTCTTTCTCTACGCTGGTGGATGAAGTGCGCTACCGGCATGCCACTTCCTTATTATCCCGTACAGACTTTACTCTGGAGCAGATCGCTGATGAACTTGGCTATAGTGATGTGGCCAATTTTAGTCGAGCGTTTAAGCGCTGGAGTGGTCGTAGCCCGAGCAACTGGCGCAAAGATCCTTATTTATAAGCACGGATAAACCTTTTGTTTTGACCAAAAAGAATGTATAAAACATATCAAAAATGATCTTAAGATTTTTAGGGAGTTATCAATGAATCATCCTTCAGAATTAAAGTACGCAAGTACACATGAATGGGTACGCATTGAGGGTGATCTTGTTGTGACCGGTATTTCCGACCATGCACAGGATGCATTAGGTGATCTGGTTTATGTAGAAGCACCAGATCTTGACTCACATATTACTGCGGGCGAACAGGCTGGCGTGGTTGAATCAGTAAAAACCGCTTCTGATATTCATGCACCTGTCTCTGGTACAGTGGTTGAAATCAATGCTGCGCTTGAGGATGATCCTGACTTCATTAATGATGACCCGTACGGCAAAGGCTGGATCTATAAAATCAAACCGGACAATATGGCAGATGTAGAAAAGCTATTGTCTAATACAGAATATGAAGCTGGCCTATAAGCTACTTCGATTTAGTATGGAAAAATAAGAATCAGCCTGTGGGCTGATTTTTTACGCATTGAAAACTTCTTATTTAAAGCTCTCCATCAAATACAATGTATTCATATCGGAATTTTATTGTATTTTTCACACATTTTTCTTAAAGTCTTTGCTGTGCCTGCTATTGCTCGCATCAGATAGCTCAGGCTGCTTTATAAAAATAATACTCATGCTCACCGCAGCATTTCCCTATAGATCAATTTAGGAAAATTATGAAATCCAATCTATTGCCTTTATGGACCAAGCCTTTTATGCTGTGTCTGGCCAATAACCTGTTTTTATTTATTTTCTATTTTGCACAAACCACGATTTTACCGATTTATATCCTGAAAGAATTAGGCGGAAACTTAGCCCAAGCCGGTCTGGCCATGACCTTGTTCATGATTTCAGCGATTGCAGTACGTCCTTTTAGTGGCCTGATTATTGAGAAATTGGGTATCCGTAAAACCCTGATTATTTCTGGAATCTTTTTCAGTCTATTTTCCCTAGCCTACCTGCTTGCCGATCAGCTTACGACCTTATTTATCATCCGTTTTTTGCATGGGATCTGGTTTAGTATTTTGACTACAGTCTGTGTTCCTGTAGTGAATCAGTTTATTCCAGAACAGCGTAAAGGCGAAGGCATGGGCTATTACGTCATGTCAGTCAATCTGGGTATTGTGCTAGGACCAT
Organism: Acinetobacter sp. YH16031; assembly: GCF_013417335.1. Taxonomy (NCBI): domain Bacteria; kingdom Pseudomonadati; phylum Pseudomonadota; class Gammaproteobacteria; order Moraxellales; family Moraxellaceae; genus Acinetobacter; species Acinetobacter sp. YH16031. Next base: position 48,362 of record NZ_VPED01000022.1, on the reverse strand, counting down.
TGATTGGCTTAAGTCTGATTGAATACTGGTCTTATTTTCAGATCACAACATTGCTGATTGCATTAGTTTTTATCGGATTTGCTTTCTGCTTAATGATTCCGGTCAAGAAGCCTGAGCCCATCATTCAAACTATTCCTGAGAAAAAAGGACTGGCGTTGTCTGATGTTGTGGAAAAGAAAGCGCTGCCTGTTGCGGTACTCGCTGCTCTGATTTCCTTCTCTTATGCCAGCATCATGTCTTTTATTGCGCCTTTTGCTGCCAGTAAAAATCTGATGACTTATGCCAGTTTATTCTTTGTTGTATTTGCCATTTCCATGATGAGTTTGCGTCCAATTACCGGAAAAATTTATGATCGTAAAGGCCCACAATATGTGATTTATCCTGCGCTACTCATCTTTAGCTTAGGACTCTTTTTACTCAGTCAGATTCAGACATTGGGGGGATTCCTGCTGGCTGCGGTATTGATTGGTATCGGTTTTGGCAGCGCACAACCCTGCATCCAGACACTGGCCATTCAACGTGCACCGAAACACCGGATTGGTTATGCGACTTCGACCTTTTATACCTTCTATGATGTAGGAATTGCGGTCGGCTCGCTCCTGATTGGGGCGCTTATTGCGACTTATAGTTATCAGTTCGCCTTTATTCTCTGTAGTTTACTCACCTTATGCAGTATTGTTTACTTTAAACTGGTCGTTCAAGTTAAGACCGCCTAATACAAGTTAATATCTAAATATAATAAAAAACAGGCAGATGAACTGCCTATTTTAATTCTGACACGAAGATGTATTTATTCAGATGCTGAAGTATTTTCCTGTTCTTTTTCTTCAGCTTTCGGTTCTTGCATCATCGTGAATTGTGTTGCTTCTCCAGCAGCAGGATTATCCTGGCGGTTGCTTTTCAGCTTGATCTGTAAACGTAATTCATTAGTCGAATCAGCATTACGTAATGCTTCCTCATAAGAAATCGCACCCTCGTTATACAGGTCAAATAGGGCCTGATCGAAAGTCTGCATGCCCAGTTCACGAGATTTGCCCATAATGGCTTTCAGCTCATGAAACTCACCTTTTAGAATCAGATCAGAAATCAAAGGTGTATTTAACATGATTTCAATTGCAGCCCGACGCCCTTTTCCATCCTGAGTACGAATCAGACGCTGGGAAATAATCGCCTTCATATTCGAAGATAAGTCCATCAATAACTGATTACGGCGTTCTTCCGGGAAGAAGTTAATAATCCGGTCCAAAGTCTGGTTAGCATTATTGGAATGCAGTGTACCCAGACATAAATGTCCGGTTTCAGCAAAGGCAATTGCGTGTTCCATGGTTTCGGTATCCCGAATCTCACCGATCAGAATTACATCGGGGGCCTGACGCAAGGTATTTTTCAGCGCATTGTGCCAGGAATGGCAATCGACTCCAACTTCACGGTGAGTAATCATGGATTTCTTGTGTTTATGTACATATTCCACCGGATCTTCCACGGTAATGATATGCCCCGCCGAATTTTCATTGCGGTAGTCAATCATCGCTGCCAGAGAGGTCGATTTACCTGAACCCGTTCCTCCTACAACCAGTACCAGACCGCGTTTTTCCATAATCACGTGTTTCAATGATTCTGGTAATTTCAGTTTCTGGAAATTTGGAATTTCTGCCGTAATGGTCCGGATTACCATCCCGACCTGAAGCTGTTGTACAAAAACATTTACCCGGAAGCGCGATACGCCCGGCACGGTAATCGCGAAGTTACATTCCAGTTCAGCTTCAAACTCTTGACGCTGTTTGTCATTCATCAAGCTATAAGCGAACAGTTTGGTTTTTTCAGCAGTTAAGGTCTGTTGTCCAAAGGGCTTCATTAAGCCCTGATGTTTAATACTCGGTGGAAAATCTGCGGTAATAAATAAGTCTGAGCCCCCATATTCCACTACTTTGGTCAGCATGTGATGCATGAATTTTTTTGCTTCGTCCAACAGTTCTGCCGTGAACATTCTCTCCCCCTGGAAATACACAATTACATGAATTTAAATGCTTGATTCATGCCAATATCATTTGATTTTTATTGTGCAGCGTTTTTTTTAAAGCCTCAAATAGATTTGATTTATAAAGAAAATATTTTTGGAATATTATGTGATGAAGTTCAATAAAATATCAATTAACTAGGCAAAATTTGCATTTTAAAAACTACTTCATTTTAAAAGAATATTACGATGAAAAAGATCATATTCAGGATATAAATGCAGACAAGGTTAAATTAAATTCGTCAGGCAAGTAAGGATAGAATTGAATATCTAGATAGGTGGCTGAAAGCTGCCTTGCTTAAAAGCCACCATTAAAGAAGATTTATGACTCAGTTCTATTGAGCTGAATGGCAGTCTGTTTATTAAAAAGCAAAGATTAGTCAGGTGAAAGTGCACGCGATCTGGACTGTTCAAGAAGTGAAATCTGGGCATTTTCTACCTGTAAAACAGGATTGATACGACTACTCTTTAATTTGATTTATAAACGTAATTCATTACTGGAGTCTGCATTACGCAAGGCTTCTTCATAAGAAATAATGCCTTGGTTATATAAATCAAATAACGCCTGATCAAAGGTTTGCATGCCCAGTTCCCGCGAACGAGCCATAATCGTTTTAAGCTCATGGAATTCACCTTTACGAATCAGGTCAGAAACTAAAGGTGTATTTTGCAGAATTTCTACCGCCGCACGACGACCTTTACCATCTTCAGTGCGAATTAGCCGCTGAGAAATCACGGCTTTGATATTAGCTGATAAATCTAGCAGTAACTGATTACGGCGTTCTTCTGGAAAGAAGTTAATAATCCGGTCCAGTGCCTGATCGGCATTATTAGAATGAAGTGTGGCAAGGCATAGATGGCCGGATTCAGCAAAGGCAATTGCATGTTCCATACTGTCTGTATCCCTGATTTCGCCAATCACGATAATGTCAGGTGCCTGCCGCATGGTATTAATCAGTGCATTGTGCCAGGAAACGCAATCTACACCAATTTCACGCTGGGTGATCATCGACTTTTTATGCTGATAGACATATTCCACCGGGTCTTCGATCGTAATAATATGCCCCTCAGTATGCGTATTACGGTAATCAATCATAGCTGCTAATGTAGTCGATTTCCCGACACCCGTTGCACCAACTACCAGTACCAGACCACGTTTCTGCATGATGACCTGTTGCAATGAAGCTGGTAAGCCTAACTGCTCAAAGCTTGGAATATCTGTCGTAATGACCCGAATCACCATGCCTACATTGTGCTGTTGCTGGAAGACATTAACCTGGAAACGCGACACGCCCGGGATGCTAATACTAAAATTGCATTCCATCACCGATTCAAATTCCTGAATCTGTCGCTCATTCGTCAAGGCATAAGCAAACAAACGGGTCTTATCGGCTGTGAGTTTCTGCTGGCCAAACGGTTTCATTAACCCTTGCTGTTTGATACTGGGCGGGAAATCAGCTGTAATAAAAAGATCGGAACCACCATATTCAACGACTTTGGTCAGCATATGGTGCATAAATTTACGTGCTTCATCGAGCAATTCAGTTGTATACATAGCAAGCTTCCTAGGATCATGACTCATCCGCTGTTAAAAAACAGTGTCAGGCTGATCTCTAATAAATTATTGTTATTTTTTTGTTTTTTAAATTAATTATTTTTTATTCAATTTTTAAAATCGTTTTAATACTCATTGTTTTAATTTTCAAAATATCGAATTGTTGCTTTCAGCATTTAGAAAAATACTTCTGAACAACCATATCCGATCATAATATCTTTCCTCAACGAATTGAGGAAAGATAAGATCGTGAGTTTAAGCGCTACGCTTTAAACTTTCGCATCGCAGTGAATCAGCCATATTTAACAATAATTGCTCGGTTTTTGTCCAGCCCAGACATCCATCAGTCACTGACTGGCCGTAAACCATATCTTCAGAGATTTTCTGATTGCCATCGACCAGATGACTTTCGAGCATTACACCCCGCACATTGCTGTGCAAACGTTCAGCGACGATCTGCTCCAGCACTTTAGCTTGTAGCATTGGGTTTTTTGAACTATTACCATGACTGCAATCAATAACCAGAGCCGGCAAATCGGTTGAGTGTTTCGCTTTAATTTTTTCAATTTCAGACAACTGGTAGTTCGGACCACTATTTGAACCACGCAGGATCAAATGTGCTTTTGGATTCCCTTTTGAGCTCAGGATACACGGCAGACCCGATTGGCTCATGCCCATGAACTGATGTGGATTGGAAGCTGACTGAATAGCATCAAGAGCAATTTGAATCGAACCATCTGTCCCATTTTTGAAACCGATGCTGTACGGCATATGGCTGGAAATTTCACGGTGAATTTGTGATTCACTGGTACGCGCGCCAATCGCACCCCAGGCCAATAGATCATCGAAATACGCCGTTGCCATTGGACTTAAGATCTCTGAGGCAATCGGCAGGCCCATGCCAATCAGTTTTAGGTACAGTGCACGAGATTTTTCCAGACCCAATTGCATATTGGATGAGCCATCGAGTTCTGGGTCATACAGGAAGCCTTTCCAACCTACGGTGGTACGTGGTTTTTCAATATAGGCCCGCATAACCAGGAAAATTTGATCAGAAACCTGTTCCTGAAGCTGTTTTAATTTTTCTGCATATTCCAGTGCGGAAGCTTCATCATGAATGGAACATGGTCCGGTAATCACCATTAAACGGTGATCTTTACCCTCTAAAATATTTTGAATAATTTGACGCTGTTCAGCGACTTGTACAGCCAATTGCGGAGACAGTGGCAATTGCTGCTTAAGTTGCTGTGGTAAAGCTAAAATGGTTTCTGTTTGATGTTGTTGTGATGTATTTGCAATATTCATGACTTTAAATCCTGGGACTGGCAATCAGTCCAAACTTTTATTTGAGCGTTATGGGTCTAATCGAAGATGTCGAAAGCGTCATTAGCTGGCTAAAGTAAGACCAATAAAAGTTGCTAAAGTATGAATAGTTAAAGTTTGTCATGGCTGTCTCCAAAAAATTGTTAAATCACATACATAAAAAAACCTGATCAGGGTTGCCGATCAGGTATTAACTGGTGGGCAACCTTTTCATTGCCCAAACGCATTCAGGCAATTATCTAAACTGCCAGAAATAAAAATAAGCGTTTGAAATGATAGGTTGCTTTAACATGTTTATGTCTTTCATAAAAATGTGAATCTGAAATTAAAATACGCGCTCTATCCAGTTTTGACAAGTAGTAAATATAAAAAAATATTTATCAGTATTTATACTTTTACTTATCGCCCTAGAATTCTAACCTTTCAGATATAAATAATGGACAAAGTCGTGACGGTCAGCAGACTTTGCCCATTTCCTTAAAACCAAGAGCATATTAGATCTTGGTTTTGGCATTTGCAATTAACGGGTTACGCGATTCCATGCATCACGTACTGCAAATTTTGCCTGTTCCCAGTTCAGACGTGACTGGCCTTTTGCCTGTTCCCATTTTACTTTCAGATCGCTTTCTACGTCTTCAAAACGGGTATTAGCATCATATGCCCCACGGTTTTCATAACCGACACGATAGGCCGCATCATAGTCACGATCGTAATCTAAATCGCTATACGTGGTACGGGCATCTGAATAATAAGGGGTTTCAACAGCATTATCTCGCCAGAATGCTGCTTCTTCAGTCGGGTTCACAGCTTCGCCTACGCCTTTACCTGCGAGACCACCGACCACTGCCCCGACAACACCACCTACTGCTGCACCGACCGGACCACCTGCTGCACCGACCGCTGCACCTGCAGCTGCGCCACCGGCAGCACCTACGCCTGTGCCAATAGGATGTGCACCTGGCTCGCCGCTAATTGGATCGGCATTTAAATCATCACGGACATCTTTAGGAGAATTTTTAATACGATCAAATCTATCATTCGACATAGAGCTTATCCTTATTCTTTAAAATGATTCTTAAACATGGTTTTAATCGCATCTGTCTATCGATACGCTTCTATTCACTATAAGCATCTGGTATGTAATAACCTTAGAAGCCTTGTGTTTTTTAGGTAAAGCTCTGTGGTGCTTTGATAGGCAAATGTATCTGATATATCTTAATTATTAAAATAAAAAGGCCCGTGTTCACCGGCCTCTTTGAAGTCTAAATCGCTAAATCATTTTCATCAAAATGAATCACGCTGCGGATCGACTTGCCTTCATGCATCAGATCAAAGGCTTCATTGATCTGTTCTAATGGCATCGTATGTGTCACAAATGGTTCTAGTTGAATTTCGCCTTTCATGGCCTGTTCAACCATGCCCGGTAATTGAGAACGGCCTTTAACACCACCAAATGCTGTACCCATCCATTTACGGCCTGTGACTAGCTGGAATGGACGAGTCGAGATTTCTTTACCTGCACCTGCTACGCCAATAATCACAGACTGACCCCAGCCGCGGTGTGCACATTCTAGTGCTGAACGCATTACGTCGACATTACCAATACATTCAAAAGAGTGGTCTACGCCCCAACCGGTCATTTCCACAATCACTTGCTGAATTGGCTTGTCATAGTCTTTTGGATTCACAAAATCAGTAGCGCCAAACTGTTTAGCCAGTTCGAATTTATCTGGATTGGTATCCACGGCAATAATACGGCCGGCTTTGGCCTGACGAGCACCTTGTACAACTGCAAGACCAATACCGCCTAAGCCAAATACAGCGACGCTATCGCCTTCCTGTACTTTAGCAGTGTTATGTACTGCACCAATACCTGTAGTCACGCCACAGCCTAATAAACACACTTGCTCATGGTTAGCTTCAGGGTTAATTTTCGCTAGAGAAACTTCTGCAACGACTGTATATTCAGAGAACGTTGAACAGCCCATATAATGATAAATCGGCTGGCCATTATAAGAAAAACGGGTAGTTCCATCTGGCATTACACCTTTACCCTGAGTCGCACGAACCGCTACACACAGGTTGGTCTTACCCGATTTACAGAACAGACATTCACCACATTCTGCTGTGTAAAGTGGAATCACATGATCACCCGGTTTCAGACTCGTCACGCCTTCACCTACCTCAACGACCACACCCGCGCCTTCATGGCCTAAAATGGCTGGAAATACGCCTTCCGGATCATCACCAGACAAGGTAAATGCATCGGTATGACATACGCCAGTATGGCTAATTTTTACCAGTACTTCACCTGCTTTTGGTGGAGCAACATCTACTTCCACAATTTCTAATGGCTGACCTGGGCCAAATGCAACCGCTGCACGTGATTTCATGTAAAACGATCCTTTTATTACTGATTTACAGATGGTTAACAGTAACCTCTTTCTATTCGGAGATTCAACCATTAACATCACAAGTTGAGGAATAAAACCCCTATAACTAATGGAACATCAATGACTAAGCCCTCGTCAATTACATGTTTAAGTATTTTTGTTTTTAGCCTGACTATTTCTGGCTGTGAATTAGCTCCCAATACAGCAAAAGAAGAAGCTATTACTCCAGTACAATCGACCCACTGGATCAGAGAGGAACAACTGCCACATATTCAGGAAGGGAAAACGGCTTATCTGCCTTTATATGACGGTTTTATGAGTATGGCGGCAAGGTTATATCTGATTAATCAAGCCAAATACCATCTCGACCTGCAATATTACATCTGGAAAGATGACTATATTGGCAACATGATCCTCTCCCAATTATTAAAAGCCGCAGACCGTGGCGTGAAGGTTCGGGTTCAGATTGATGACCAGAACGGGACTCAACTGGATGATAAGTTGCTGGCCTTAGCCCAGCATCCTAATTTCGAAGTCCGACTATTTAATCCTTATAAATTCCGTCAATTGCGTGCCCTGGATTACGGATTCCGTATGAAATATATTAATCCGCGTATGCATAACAAACTGATTATTGCGGATGGTACGGCAGCGGTCACAGGTGGTCGGAATATCAGTAGTGAATATTTTGATGCCAGTAAGGATTTTCAGTTTAGCGATGTTGATATTTTCTTTGCCGGAAAGCCAGCACACGATGCGAATCAAACCTTTATCAAATTCTGGAACGATGATCTAAGCTATGATATCCGACAAGTTCTAAATGATTCGGGTAATCCACAACTTTTAAAACGACTAAGAACTGAATTTAAAGAAGATGAAGTCGATAAAAATGAATTGAAACGCCGAGTCGGTATTGCGGAGCAGCAGATTGATGAACAACTGAGAAAGCGCCCGATCAAATGGGGAAATGCCTATTTTGTTGCCGATGCCCCTTCCAAGGTTCGTCGTAGCGCCCAGAATGGCGATTATATTTATACCCATATGCTGGAACTCATGGGTGAACCCAAAGACCACCTGGAATTGGTTTCTTCTTATTTCATTCCTACTCAGGAAGGTGCGGATTATTTAAGTAAACGTTCCCAACAGGGGGTCAAAATCAGAATTTTAACCAATTCTTTCCAAGCGAATGATGTAGCTTTAGTACATGCCTATTATCAGCAATACCGTAAACAGCTCCTCAAGAATGGAATCGAGCTCTGGGAATTCAAACCTTATATTGAACGGCCAAAACGGACCTGGTATGAAATTATGACCGGTAATATTATTCCGGCCAAAAATAAGAACAGTTCCAGTCTGCATGCCAAATTTTTTGATCTAGATGGCATGGTATTTATTGGTTCCTTTAACTTTGATCCACGTTCTGCCTATTTAAACACTGAAGTCGGTCTGGTGATTGAATCTGATCAGCTCCAAGATGAAATTACCAAGTCCTTAAACCAGTATTTACCGAGAATGGCTTATCAGCTGAAGTTAAATAAACAGGGCGAGATCATTTGGCTGGAACATCAAAAAAATGGTTCAGTGATTCAGCATAATCATGACCCTGAGACAACACAATTCCAGCGTTATATGATGAATCTGGTGACAAAATTCCCGGGAGAATGGTTAATGTAATGACAGATACATTGCGATCAAATTACATTTAATGTGATTTTTCCTTAATTGATAGTTGGCTTTGGATATTTTAAATCTTTATTGGTGATAAGCTGAACAATATAAAATTGACTAAATCTCTAAATCGGGTTTTTATACTTATATTTTTCAGCTTATTTCTTATACATTAATCAGATCAATACCTACAAAGGTTTTACCTATTCCGTTGATTGCTCTAAAATTACACTTTTCCAGTATTTTGCGAATTTTCGCTTTCCACTCCCATGCAATTTTTTGATTTAAGTCGTCAGTTTAAACTCAGTGATATTCTCACCCCTGTTAAGACCTTGCAGGATCTGTCTCAACAAGAATGGTTTTTAGCCAAAATACGGGTTGAACATGACTGCCTGTCTAATTCGGACTTGGTCGAAGGTCAGGTCGTACTTAAATCTAATCAGAATATCCAGGTCGAACTGGAATGGCTGATTCAGGATACCGGTTATGAATTACAGGTGCTATTCAAAGGTGTTGAAACCGAAGCTTTTGAAGAAACACTGGTGATGGTTAAAGGCGCGCAACTGGTCGATGAACAACAGCAACTGATTTCTGCACAAGCTTTAAGTTTATGGATTGACGGGACATTACTCCCGATGTTGCCGAATATCCGCAAAGAAATTAAAGCGCGCTTAAACCTGTGGGATTATGTGGAATATGATGGTTAATTCATTTTTCCATTTCTAAAATTTGAAAGAGCCATATCGGCTCTTTTTCGTTTACAGGGAATTTACCTAATATATTTAATTGGTTAAATTGCCCTTGCCTGAATATTTTTATGGCAATGCCTATTTTAGACATACAGATTAAGCTTGATTAAAATAATAAAGAGAAAACATCATGATTTCCCCTTCTGAATGGCAAAATATCCGTCAAGTTGTTGCAGATGCGCAGCGTGCAGCAATGCATTGTTCGATCGCAACCGTCAATCCCCAAGGCTTTCCTAGTATTACTCCGATCGGAACTGTCTTTCTGGATCAGCAGTCTAGTACAGGTTTCTTTTTTGATACTTACTCCACCACCTTCTCTGAAAATTTACAGCATCAGCCACTTGCCTGCATTCAGGCTGTGAATAGCAGCAAACTGTTCTGGTTAAGTTCCATGTTCAAGGGAAAATTTAAGCATTATCCCGGTGTACGTTTATATGCAGAGATTGGCTCTTTACGTCCTGCAACAGCGGAAGAGATTGAGAAAGTTGAATCTCGTATCTCTACATTAAAATGGAGTAAAGGTAGCAAATTGATCTGGTCCAGATTTCATCATGTTCGGGGTATTAAAGTTAAGGATTATCGCTGGGTCGAATATCCTAATATGCAGGTAGAAAATACTTAAATACTTTCTAAAAGTAAGCTTATTTCATAAATATACTTAATATTTATATTTATTCATAACTCAAATTAGACCGACATGCTCGAACATCATCCGGTAACTATCTGCTTTCTTATCCAGAGCCAAAGGATAAGCCCGGGATGAAGATGGCATCCGGTATAGATACAAATCACGGCCAATAAAATGTGCCTGAGTAGGCTCGCCTATACTTGGTTTCAACGTACCTTCAGGCATCGATAGCATCAGGGTATCTGTAGCCTTGTCACCTGTGGTCATAATATGGTTGCAGTCTGGCATTTTCCCCAATAGATCCTGCAAATTGGTTGGCACTACAATTTCCAGAAATTTATCGGAAGCATTTCCCTTCAGGCGTCGGATCTGATAAGCACTGTCAAAAATCGCGATTCCCGTTTCCGTTAAAAATTCTCGGATTAGATGTTCCTGAAATTTTTTATTAGGTAAGTCTAAAAAGTAATCTTTATTTTTAAAGAAAATTAACCCAAATATCCGCCACATATCATTTTGATAATTCGGATAATAAAAATTCATTTTCCAGCGCGTTGCGGGTGGCGGAAAGCTGCCCAACATCAGTAATTTGGCATTGGGCGGTAAAAATGGCGGTAATGGATGGGTTTCAATATCCAACATAAACTGTTCCAGATTCAGGTATTTCAGTTATTTTAGAATGCCTGACGGATCTTGCTAGCGACTTCTTGTCCCCAAAGTGTATAAACTTCCTTACTTGGATGAAAACCATCTTTGGCCATTTGTAAATTCATGGCCCGATATTTTTCAATATCGTATTCAATCCATTGCATGTTGATCTGCTTGTTCACAAATTTTTCCAGTTGTTGGTTCATGTGTTTGGCATATTGACCAAATAACCAGGCCAAAGGATTCGGTAAAGCTGGGAACATGTTCATTGGAGGGACACCGGCTGCAATGACCAGTTTTGGATTAAACTTTTGCTGGATTTTGCCATAAAACTGTTCCTGCTTCTTGATCCAGACATCGGCAGGCATGAGCTTAGTCACATCATTCACGCCGACTGAAGTCACGACCACATCATAGGATTTAGCTTCAATCTGGTCTAAAGTACGAATGACCTTTGAGGTGGTATCGCCCGTTTTTGCCTGTAACTTCCATTCAATTTCAAAGTCATTTTTTAGCTCATTCAGAATCGCGCCAAGTAAGGCATCATTCTGATGATCTACCCCGACCCCTGCTGCTGCTGAATCACCCACAATCAGTAATGAAAGTTTTTTGCCTGTTCCTGTTTGACCTTCACGTGCACCCTCTGGTTCTGGAAGTTTTATCGTATTTTTTTTGACACGGTTACCCTGAATTACGAGCGCGGGAATTAAGGCGATAGTGGCAGCTTTGAGCAACATAATGGACTAATTTATATAAAGATATGATTAATTTTACTGCAATTTATGGATTACGAGTAATACGTCAGCAGTCATTTTTAATGAATATTCACGTAACTTTAACTAGCAAAATAAAAAAATCCCGGCGTTTAACGGGATTTTTTAATGTGGCTGATATATCAAACTTTATGATCATTCCAGCGGTTCATGCGCTTGAACGTCCCAATATCATTAAAGCGTACACCCACTTCTTTCATGACTTTATGCGCCGTTTTAGAGGTCAACTGACGTATATAAAAGGGTTCTTTGACCACAAAATGATGGATCGCATGAGTTGAACCGAAATTACAGCAAAATAACTGGAATGGCATCATCCACCATGGATTCAGTACCTGAGTCTGCTTGATGACATCGCGTGGATCAATATCACCATAATAATGCATATTGGAGCTAACGAATTGCAGGCTAAAAGAACGGATAAAATTCGGAATGATCCAAATTACTGCCAAGAAATTCACGAGCGGTATAGCTTCGATGATACTTTCCGACCAAAGCATTTCATAACCAAAGATTGGTGCAACGGCATTGCCTACATGAAAGACTACAAATAAATAGCACAGACCATAATAAATCAAGCTTAATGGCAAGAAGCCTAATAGCTGAGAAATCATGGCAACTTTACGTTCTTTTTCAGGCTGTTTTTCCATAAAAAGATGAATCATTTTAAACATCTGAAAAGGACGCAAATACACTGACATCAACTGGTCACTGATCACTAGAATGCGGCGAATCCCCCATGGCATACCATTACTGATGCCACGTTCTTCAAGATCATATTCAGTGCCTGAATATTTATGATGATGCAAATGCATGCGTCGGCGAGCCCATGGACTAATCGTATTTGGACGAGCCAGCCACACTAAAGCCAACATTAAATGATGTGCCCAAGGCGTTTTTTTGAAATACATATAATGAATCAGATCATGTTCCAATTCATGTGTCAGTGAAGCAAAAATTGCAATCAATGGAATGGTGAACCAAGCAGAAAGATAACCATATCCATATGCCAATGCACATGCAATCATCCCCGTCCAGGCAAAACCTAAAATACTCGCACCAATGAAATTCTGATGTTTGAGTATAGGATAACGGGTACGTATTTCTTCCCCGGCCTGTGTAACGATATTTCTGACCTTAGAGATTCGCTGTTGGTCAGTCATATCCGAAGATGTAGACATATGGACAACCTTTGATTTCTGAACAGTTGTACATTAAAGGAATTTATAAAAAAGAGAAGTTATCTTTCCACTTTCGCAGTGAGTATGTCCAAGTTTTGGGCAGTTTTAGTAATTTTTTTAAGATCAAGAATAAAGCAGAAAAATAAGGAGATATTTTCTATAAAATTTATCGTCTAAAAATTCTTTTCTTAAAAATTTAATCATCTCTATTCTAATAGAATTTTTATTTTTATAGTAAAATAAAATTTATTCATCATCAAAGTGTTAATGACTTTTAGAGATTTAACTAATTATCTTAGTAATTTATAACGTTTTTAAATCCGATACCAGAATTATCCTACCTACTTTTATCCAAAATTTTGAATACTAAAAAGTAAAAAAGCCCCGAATGGAGCTTTTTAAATTGAGGTTTTAACCTAATTTATTGACTAATTTTAGCGGTAATACTTTCATTGCCAAACCGAGGGGCAACCAAGGCCATTTCGGCACATAAGCTTTGACTGGTGCTTTCTCAATTTCTTCTGCCAATAAACGTGAACCAGTTTTCTCATCCACTTCAAATGGTAATTTTTTCGCGCCTTCATTAATTTCAGTACGAATATAGCCTGGGAAAATGGTCGTGACTTTAATTGGTGTATCAATTAGCTCAGCACGAATGCCTTCAGCCAGATGTGCAACCCCAGCCTTACTTGCGCCATAAGCAGTCAAGTGTTTTGGCATACCACGCATTGCGCTCATCGATGAAATCATCACCAGATGACCGGAGTTTTGTGCGCGGAAAATTTCCACTGCAGCTTCACATTGTGCCAATGCAGAAATAAAGTTGGTTTCAACAGTAGCTTTATTGATCGCAAAATTACCTTTACCAATCCGGCGGCCTTCACCTACACCGGCATTGACAATAATCCGGTCAATGGTGCCAAAGTCTTCTTTAAAGGCACGGAAAACTTCAAAAACCTGATCATAATTGGTCACATCCAGTGTTTTGGCAATGACTTTAATATCATATTGGCTCTCGAGTTCCTGCTTCAAAGTTTCCAGACGTTCCAGACGACGTGCACAAATCGCCAGGTTATACCCTTTTTTTGCAAATTCACGTGCCATACCGGCACCAATCCCTGAACTTGCACCAGTAATTAAAATCGTTTTAGCCATATTTTTACCCTATCCCTTTATTTTATAAGGTGTTTTATCTTCAATAATTTTTAAATCCAGGTTAGCAGGTCTGGACGCTGTGCTTTAATAAAATGATGTTCATTCAAACTGAGTAGCTGGGGTTCATTTCCGACCAGACGTAATGTAGTAATGCTGGTATTGGTAATTGCCCAGTTTAAAGCGAAAGTTTTCTCTGGACTCAGACCCAGGATTTTGCCTACTGCCACAGAGATGACACCACCCGAGGTATACACGATTGCATAGCGCGGTTTAGTTTGCGCAAGCTGATCACATAAGTTCTGCAAACCGGTTTCTACGCGGCTTTTAAAATTTGGCCAGGATTCATCATATTCATGGTGATAATCATCACAGGTCCAGCGAGCAATCGCTCCACTAAAGATCTTGCTCAGATAATCCCGTGGATTGGCATGTTCTGAGACATCCTGCTTAAGCAGTTCAGGCTGATTAAAACGCGGTTCATAACGGGCAAAGACCTGCTGATGATTAAACTCATTCCAGGCACTATCGGTCAAAATCTCGCTTTCAGGAAAACATTCATCTAAAGATAACTGTGCCGTCTGTTGATGACGTTGCATGGAACCAGCCACTACATACGGTGCTTCTTTCAGAATTTCATCAAAATAACGACCGAGCAATTTTGCCTGTAGTTCCCCATTTGGCGAAAGCTGATCATAACTGGCTGCCCCGAAAGATGCCTGTCCATGCCGGATCAAGTAAATGGTGGTCATTTTGGCATTAACTCTTTAAATTTCAGGATATATTTTTGTGCAATGTCATTGGCTTCAAGCTTTTGTAGACCAATCAGTTTTAAGGCACGAATATGCAAGGCATGAATGACTACCCAAAAATCCTTAAAGGCTGGATTGTTGGTTTGTTTGTGGTAATAACGGTAATAGATCTGCTGAGCAATTACCGAGAGACGGAAAATCCCAAACACTTCATAGAATGTCCAGTTTTCCGGTTGCAGACCGGTTTTCTCCAAATAGTAATCGACCACTTCTTTACGGGTAAACATACCTTTTAAATTGGTCGGCTGGCGACGTGTTGCTTTAAAAATGGCATTGTCCGTATCTTCTACCCAATAAGCCAAGGCAGAACCCAAGTCCATCAGCGGATCACCCAGGGTGGCCATTTCCCAGTCCAGCACCCCAATAACTTCAGTTGGATTTTCTGGATCCAAAATGACATTATCAAAACGCCAGTCATTGTGAATGACACAGGTTTTAGAATCAGATGGAATATTATCTTTCAGCCAGTTACGCACGTATTTAAAAGATGGAACATTTAATGTTTTGGCTTTTTCGTAACGTGCATCCCAGCCTTCTACCTGACGACGGCAATAGCCTTCACCTTTGCCTAACTTTTCCAGTTCTGTACCAGTGTAAGGAACTTGGTGTAGTTCGATCAGCTTATCAATCACATTAATACATAGAGTCTGGATATCTGGTTCAGTCAGTTGTAATTCAGGCGGCAGCTTGGCACGCGGAATAATACCTTCAATGCGTTTCATCACATAAAAATCACAGCCAATGACTGATTCATCCTGACAAAGTGCCACCATTTCAGGTACGACTGGATAGTGTTCAGCCAAAGCTTTTTGTACATGATATTCACGTGCCATGTCATGCGCAGATTTAGCTTTAGTCCCTTGAGGCGGACGACGTAGAATCAAATCGGCATTGGCATATTGCAAACGATAAGTCCAGTTTGAAGCTCCACCGGAATATTGAGTAAGCTCTAAAGGACCTTCTACATTTACTCCTTGTTGATTTAACCAATCTGTGATGGCCTGTACATCCAGTTCCTCACCTTCACGAACTGATCCACCTACATCAATGACCGCCATAATTTTTCCTTAAAATCTTCTAATACGTTTCAATGTTCTGTATATAAAGCCAGCTTATTTTTTACGACGTGTGCTATAACCACGTTTTGCCAGTTCCAGCTTGGCAATCATACCTTTATGCACTTCATCCGGACCATCAGCCAGACGTAAGGCACGGGCTTGGGCAAAGAATCCGGTCAGCGGTGTATCACGAGAAACACCCGCACCACCGTGGATCTGAATCGCCATATCCACAACTTTTTCCAGTACACTTGGCGCAACGACTTTAATTGCAGAAATTTCAGTCAGTGCTGCCATATTCCCTAAAGTATCCATTTTATAGGCAGCATACAAGGTTAATAATCGAGCCTGATCGATCGCCACACGTGCTTCTGCGACACGTTCCAGGTTACCACCCAGTTTTAAAATCTCTTTACCAAATGCGGTACGGCTCATACCCCGGTCAATCATAAGTTCTAATGATTTTTCAGCAGCACCGATGCAACGCATACAATGGTGAATACGGCCTGGCCCTAAACGCCCTTGGGCAATTTCAAAGCCTTGACCTGCACCCCCAATAAAATTCGAAACTGGAACACGAACATTATCGAAGCTGACTTCGCCGTGGCCATGTGGTGCATCATAATCACCAAAGACTGGAAGCATCCGTTCAATTTTCACGCCTGCAGTATCGACTGGAACTAAAACCATGGAATGCTGATGATGACGGTCTTTGGATTCATCCGGCGTATGTGCCATAAAAATAATAATTTTGGCATTTGGATCACCCAAACCTGAAGACCACCATTTACGACCATTCAAAACAATTTCATCACCTTCAACCACCGCTGTCGCCTGCATATTGGTAGCATCACTAGAAGCCACTGCAGGTTCAGTCATACAGAACACTGAACGGATTTTCCCTTCCAGAAGTGGCATCAACCATTGCTGTTTTTGTTCTTCAGAACCATAGCGCCACAATACTTCCATATTGCCACTATCTGGCGCATTGCAGTTAAAGACCGTAGGTGCAATCAGGCTTCGTCCAGAAAGTTCAGCGATATGTGCATATTCCTGAACGGATAATCCCTGTCCTAATTCTGGACAAGGCAAAAACATATTCCAGAGACCTGCTGCTTTGGCTTTATCTTTCAATGTTTCAAGTTCTGCCGGCCATTGCCATTTGGTCCAGTCGCCACCTTGGTTCAGTTGATGCACCTGATGCCAGAAACCAGCCTCGACAGGTTCAATTTCATCAGTAATAAACTTTTTTGTTCTATTTAAATAATCCTGTGCTCGTGCAGACAACTCAAACATTGCTTTATCCCTCTGAATATTCTAATTCATACGCTTTACAACACCTTAACCCAAAATATATTATGAATAAAATGATTTAATTCCATATAGTAGTATGCATAGTATTCATTCAAAAACCCTGATGGACCTACGAAATTTTCATCGTATTGATATTAATCTTTATCCACTTTTTATTGCCATTTACGAACAAAACAGTATTTCTAAAGCCGCGCAAATTCTATCGATAAGCCAGTCAGCGGCCAGTCATGCTTTACAACGTTTAAGACAGCATTTACAGGATGATTTATTTGTGCGAACGGGTAGCAAGATGCAGCCCACACCGTTTGCGGATCAGATCTATCCTGAAATTAAAAATGCACTTTTTGCGATTCAGAATATTTCGATGCAGCATCAGCAATTCAGACCGGAATTGATTCATAGCTTAAAAATCGCTGTACATGATGAAATTGAACCCATGATATTTCCAAAACTGGTTCAACATTTTCAAAAAATTAACCTGGATCTTCAGCTGAGTAGCATGAAACTCGACCGTAAAAATATTGCTGCAGATCTCGCCTCTCAACAGGTCGATTTTGTCATTGATCTTGAGCAAAGTAGTAGTGAAAAAATTCAGTTTGAACGACTGGTACAAGATGAATTTGTGGTCTGTACACAACAAACAGAAATGAATGAACAGGTTTATCTGGCTTCACCTCATATTGGTGTTTCCTCACGCCGTACGGGAGTTTTAGTTGAAGATATATATCTAAGTCGAAAACATTATTCCCGACAGATTTTTTTACGTTGCCAACACTATTCTACAGCTCTACAAATTCTGGAACAGCAAAAAACTGCCATGCTGACAATTCCTAAAAATGTATTGACACATCTACAGTTAGCAAACTGTCTGAATATTTTTGACGTTCCTGTACAACTGCCGAAAATTAATATAGGGATGTATTGGCATAAAGATTTGCAAGAAAATAAAAGACATCAATTTTTGAGAAATGAAATTTATAAAATTTTTGCTTAGGCTATTTTTATTATCAGGTTTTAGGATTGAGATTGGCCTAATTTGATAGTGTTTAGGCTATTTTATCGGTACAAAACTAAACACTGATTGATGGCTTTTTAAGCCCTATGCGGAGTGGCTTTGATCTAAAATGGCTCAACTTTTAGCTGTGTTTATGCGGCTGTTTTTGCTGATTTGGATCTTGCCCTTGTTACATCTCTCCACCACCTGGCAAATTGTGCTGGGCTTCGTACTTCTGTGTTTTTCTTATTATTTGCTGCATAAAATTACGGTGTATTTAAAAGACCTATTTCGCCCCTTTAAGAAAGGTAAGAAATATTGGTGCCGGGTAAGTGCGGTCAGTGATGGTGACACCCTCACCTGCTACCGTTTTAATATCCGTCGCTCTGAGACCAAATTACGTTTTGCCTATGTCGATGCACCTGAATCTTCACAGGCCTATGGTAAGGAATCACTACGCCTGGTTCAAAGTATGGTTAAAAATAAAATGATTCGGGTACAAATTACGGATATTGACCGTTATGGTCGCTGTGTCGGTGTGGTCTATCGTTATCGCAAGAATATCAATGAAGAGATTGTGAAACGTGGTGCGGCATGGGTTTATGAGGAATATATCCGGGATAAAAACCATTTACGCTATATGATGGAACTACAGAATAAAGCCAAAAAGCAGAAAAAAGGGTTATGGAAAAACAGCCGCCCTGTCCGTCCAAGTGTGTATCGTAAACAGATCAAAGCCTCATCATGATTTTAAATATCTAAAATTTAGCCTATAAAAAGGGATTTGTAATAACAAATCCCTTTTCTTTATTCAGTTTATATTATGACCTAATAGGCCAAATGCACCAGAAAGCGGAATGCTCCTGCAATAAGTGCCAGTGTCAAAAAACCTGCAAGCCATAAGCCTACAAACCATACTATCTGTTTGCGTGTCATACCTGCTCCTTAATGATAACCATCATCACCAACACGCACCTTGTGCCGGAATACCCAATAGGACATGCAGGTATAAATCACGATAATCGGAATCAGGATTAAGGCTCCAATCAAAGCAAATAACTGGCTATTTTCATGTGCCGCTGCCTGCCAGATCGTGACTGATGGCGGAATAATATATGGCCACAGACTAATCAGAAAACCGGTATATGCCAGGAATACCAGCACCAGCATATAGGAAAATGGACCTAGTTCACTGCGTCTTTTACAAGCGCGTAAGGCTAGCCAAGTAAACAATATGACTAAGATCGGTACGGGCATAAAGTAGGTGAATTGTGGCTGACTGAACCAGCGCTCCGCAATTTGCGGATGGGTCAACGGCGTATAAACACTGACAGCACCTAGAATAATCAGTAAGGCTATAATCAGCTTCGGCATCAGTTTAAACATGCGATCCTGTAAATCATCACCGGTTTTATAAATGAGCCATCCACAGCCTAATGCTGCATATAGCACCACGACACTGACTCCGGTAAAGATACTGAATGGACTAAGCCAGTCCAGACCACCACCCACATAGACACCATTTCGCGTTTCAATTCCCTGAATATATGCACCCAGAATCATTCCTTGCAAGAAACTGGTGACGATCGACCCACCTATAAAGGCTTTATCCCACCAGTGTTTGCTTTTATTCGCCTTAAAACGAAACTCAAAAGCGACACCACGAAAAATCAAGGCGATCACCATCAGGATAATGGGCATATATAGCGCTGAGAGTACCGTCGAATAAGCCAATGGAAAGGCAGCAAATAATCCGGCGCCCCCTAGAACCATCCAAGTTTCATTACCATCCCAGACCGGAGCGACCGTATTCATCATGACATCGCGTTCATCCTGATGCGGGAAGAATGGAAATAGAATGCCAATGCCCAGATCGAAACCATCGAGAATGGTATAGACCAGTACACCCAAGCCAATAATCGCAATCCAAATTAATGATAAATCAATCATTTTTTATCCTCCTGATCCGGATGTTCAGGAACCTCTTCAATACGTTCGCGAATACTGCTCAATGGTCGACGGGAAGCCTGAACCACATCGCTATCCGATTCATGGTGTGGTCTGGAATGAATAAATTCTGGACCTCTATGCATTAGGCGCAACATGTAGAAAATTCCTACGCCAAAAACAACACAGTACACCACCACAAAGATAATCAAGGTTAGACCGACCTGTTCAGCAGACACTGGTGATAATGCATCTTTGGTCCGCATAATGCCGTAGACTACCCAAGGCTGACGGCCGACTTCTGTGGTAAACCATCCTGCCAGCATGGCAAGAAATCCGGATGGGCCCATGATGAGTGCAAAACGATGCAGACCACGTGACTCATAAAAACGTCCTCGGGTACGTGACCATAGCCCCCATAGTGCAAGCAAGAGCATCAACATACCCAGCCCGACCATAATCCTGAAACTCCAGAACACGACCAGTGAATTGGGCCGATCTTCAGGCGCAAAATCTTTAAGCCCCGTGACTTTTCCGTCCATAGAGTGCGTCAGAATCAGGCTACCCAATTTAGGAATACCAATGGCATATTTGGTTTCTTCAGCTTGCATGTCTGGAATCCCAAACAGGTATAAAGGCATTCCTTCATCATGATTGGTTTCCCAATGGCCTTCCATCGCGGCCAGTTTGGCTGGCTGATGTTCAAGCGTATTCAGACCATGCATATCCCCTACAAAAATCTGTAAAGGTGCAAGTGCCAGAATTAGCCACATAGCCATGGAAAATGAAGTTTTGACTAAAGGATCGCGACGACCCTTGATCAGATGCCATGCCGCTGTTGAGGCTACAAGTAAGGCCGAAACCAGAAAGGCGGCCATTGCCATATGGGCCAGACGATAAGGAAAAGACGGGTTAAATACGATCGCTACCCAGTCTTGCGGGACGATCAGGCCATTTTCAATCGCAAAACCTTGAGGGGTCTGCATCCAGCTATTGGAAGATAAAATCCAGAACATGGAAATACAGGTGCCGATTGCCACCATTAAAGTGGAGAAAAAGTGCGCTCGTGGGCCAACCCGATCCCAGCCAAAGAGCATGATGCCCAGGAATCCGGCTTCTAAAAAGAACGCAGTTAAAACTTCATAAGCCAGCAAAGGCCCAGTCACACTTCCAGCGACTCGGGAAAACTCACTCCAGTTAGTTCCGAACTGGTAACTCATCACCACACCGGATACGACGCCCATACCAAATGCGACGGCGAAAATTTTGACCCAAAACTTGAACAGATCCTGAAAAATCGGATTTTTAGTCTTTAACCAACGCCATTCAAGAATAGCCAGAAAACTTGCTAATCCGATTGAAATTGCAGGAAAGATAATATGGAAAGATACAGTAAAGGCGAACTGTATGCGTGCTAACTCTAATGCAGTTAAACCCAGAGTCATAAACTTCACCTATGCAGTGTTATTTGGCATATCTGCCCTTCAGTTATTAAGTGATGGATTTTTCTAGTGCTTAGGTAGCTTAGGCTGAATCATTCTTAAAAGTATGTAGCCTTTTGTTGATTGTTTTTTTAATCAGGTTAAGGACTTGTAACAACTTAGTCAAAAGGACGTTAACCATGCAAAAATTTTCAAAATTCCCCTCTTGTTTAATTGAATAAAGAGACGTAGATTAGGCACAATTTAGTTAGCCAGGTTAACTATATGTTTCAACCCTCTTCCAGATTTCGTTCACTGTTGCTGCGTTGCGCACGACTCATGAGTGATGAAATCAATACTATTTTATTATCCTCCCAACTTAATTATTCCTTATGGCAAGTGCTCTACACCATTCAATCCCAACAGCAATGCACGCTGGTTGATATTTCAAGCTATTTAAATGTTTCAAAACCAAGCATAACCAAACGTATCCAGCATTTAAGTGAACTCGACTTAATCTGCCAGATCGAAACCGAAGATAAACGTCAAAAATTATTTAAACTCAGCGAGCAAGGGGTTCAAACCTTTAACCTGTGTTCTAAACAGATTGATGCTTTTGAAGATCAGTTACTGCAACAGATTGACTCAGATGATCTGCAAAGCAGTAAAAACACTTTGGTACAGCTGATTCAGCAACTACACCCTTCATCTCAGGAAACACCACAATGAGCCAAGATCAAGCCCGCTTATGGACCCCTAATTTCGTCCTGGTCAGTCTGGTTAATTTCCAGCTCGTTCTAGTGTTTTACCTGCTGGTGATTGTGATTGTCGGTTTCTCGGTCGCTGAACTAGGAGCATCGACTGCACAAGCCGGTCTGGTATCCGGTCTATTTATTGTCGGAACGCTAATTGGACGCTTATTTATCGGGAAATTGCTGAATCGTCTAGGGCTGAAAAATACCCTGGTGATTGGCCTGACTGGCTTTTTGCTATTTTCCGGACTTTATATGATTCCGGCCAAACTAGAAGTGTTATTGGGTATTCGTCTGATACATGGCTTTATGATGGGTATGGCATCTACCGTACTCGGCACAGTAATTGCGCAAACCATTCCGGCAACACGACGTGGTGAAGGTATTGGTTATTTCAGTATGAGCAGTACGCTCGGTACAGCGATTGGTCCTTTTGTCGGGATCTGGCTGATGACGAATTTTAATTATCAGGTGATTTTTATCTTTACTACTCTTGTTGCGCTCAGCTGCCTGATTTGCGGTCTGTTTATCCAGCCACCGCGTCTTAAAGCGAGTGGTACATCGACTTCATCCGTTCCGCAATCTGCCAGTAAACTCGCTCAATATGTAGAGCCGAATGCCTTGCCGATTGCTATCATTGTCCTGCTGGTGGCTACCTGTTATTCAGGCGTATTGTCCTTTATCCACTTCTATGCCAAAGACATCAATCTGGTCGAAGCAGCCTCTTTCTTCTTCCTGATGTATGCTTTTGCCATTCTGCTGTCGCGTCCTTTTACTGGTCCATTAATGGACCGTAAAGGTGAAAACATCATTATCTACCCTGCAATCGTGATTATGGCAGTAGGTATTCTGATGCTGAGTCAGGCACAAAACTCTGTGATGTTACTGGCGAGTGCCGCGTTATTAGGTTTTGGTTTCGGTAATATTCAGTCAGTGTGTCAGACTATTGCCGTGAAAAGTACCACCTTGCAACGGATGGGTCTGGCGACCTCGACTTTCTTTATTGCACTAGATGCTGGTCTTGGTTTCGGACCTTATTTCCTCGGTATGCTGCTGGATCAGGTGGGTTATCGTCAGCTTTATTTGTTCTCCGCAGTGCTTACTTTTAGCTGTCTGATCTGGTATTACCTGCTGCATGGCCGCAAGGTTAAATCGACTTCAGTCAAAGCTTAAACGAGTTGATTCGATACTTTTTTAAACGGGCATCAAGCCCGTTTTTTTATATCTCAATCTTTTAAATAACACTTATTTTTATCATTATGAAATATATAGTTTACATAATGTTAAATATATATTACATTTTGAATGATGTTGGAGTAAAGACATGTTAAAGAATGACATCATCGTGTTCCGTGCTAAAAAACGTTGGACACAACAACAGCTTGCTGATGCAGTGGCAGTCAGCCGCCAAACGATTGCCGCATTAGAAAAAGAGAAGTACAACCCTTCCTTGATTCTGGCATTCAAGTTAGCAAATGCACTTGAAACCACGATTGAGGAACTGTTTAGTTATGCTGAGGAAGAAACATGACACTATATTGGTTATTGATGGCTAGTATTTTAAGTATTGTGGTTGCTGTGATCTGCTGTGAAATATATAAAATACGCTTTGAATGCTCATAGGAATCCAAAGACGAAAGAGGAACAATGATTTTATTAAAGCAAAAATCATTATCCTATAACATTTTATTTTTGGGGATTAGTTCAGCCTTTTTGAGCATCATCGGATTTGAAGGTTTCGGACTAAAATGGTTAGAACGTGAAATTTTCATTTACTGGATTATGTTCACCGGCTTCCTGCAAAGCATCGCATCAACCATTTATACGCATTATTTACGTAAAGACGTCTTTAGCTAATATGTATGCCAAGAGAGCTTTTCGAATCTCTCTTTTTGTCAAAATCTAGAAACGTCGACTAAAACGACGGCGATATTCTAAGGGTGTTAACCCTGTTTTTTTATAAAATAAACGCCGAAATGAACTTGGATCCTGATAGCCGACATTTTGCATAATTACATCAATAGCCTGATCGGTTTCCTCAAGCCGTTTGCGTGCCGCTTCAATACGAATGGCTTGCAGATACTGATTCGGTGCAATATTTAGCGCCTGCTTAAAATGCCGGATTAAAGTACGAGTGGTGACATTAAAACGTTCTGCCAGCGCATTTAAAGTAAACTCTTCATGAAAATGCTGCTCTAACCAGTCCTGAACCTTTTGCACCAGTTCATCATGATGTGGTTGACCAATCTTCATTAAGGAATAAGACAATTGGCTATCGCGTCGATAATCAATCACAAAGGATTTGGCAGATTGCATGGCAACTTCAAAACCATAGAAACGTTCGATCAGGTGCAAGCCTAGGTCAAACCAGGCCAAGCCTCCACCTGCACAGTAAATATTCTGATCCCGGCTAATCATCAGATCGGCATTGAGTTTGACCTGAGAATAACGTGCACGAAACATGTCCTGAAAGCCCCAATGCGTTGTCGCCACACGACCATCTAAAATACCAGCTTCTGCCAGAAAGAAATTCCCGGTGCAGTTTCCAGCGATTAAGGTGGATTGTGAATGAGCAGAAGTTAAAAACTGAATCAGGTCTGGATTTTCATCCAGTACCTCTTGTATAGGTGCGGCGATGGTCGGCACTACCAGAATATTTACTGTTTGAATTTCTTGATATGAACAATGAGCTGGTAATTCCAGGCCGTTAATACAACGAATTGGTTGTCCATCTGGACTGGCGATCCTGACTTTAAACAGGCGTTGCACATTTTGCTGCTGAATCCGATTCCAGCTGACGCCAGCCATGGCGAATAAGTCGACGACACCTGTAATTGCTGAAGCCAAAGCACCATCAAAGCCTAAAATCACTACCTGTTGCATATTGTTCTATTTGTCGTTTTTCACCCGTTTCATGTCATTATTGACAATCCTCCTTGATAAATGCAACTGCTAGTCTTGATGCTATCTCAAGGATTACATATTCAGGACCGTACCGTGACTCAGCTGATTAATGATAAAAACCTCAATTTTCTGCTTTATGATGTCTTCAAACTTGAAGCTTTAACTGAACTGGAACGCTATCAGGACCATGACAAAAATACTTTTGATAGCATCCTAGAAACGGCAAAAGGCATCGCGACCGATTATTTTGCGCCGCATAATGCCAAGGCTGATCACCAAGAACCGAGCTTTGATGGCAAACAGGTGAAGACCATTGATGAAGTGAAAATAGCATGGCAACAATTTGCTGATGCTGGTCTACTCTGCGCCCAGCATGATTACGCAGACGGCGGCATGCAATTGCCGACTTTGGTGAATATGGCCTGCAATGCCTATTTCATGTCGGCCAATCCTTCGACTGTTGCCTACTCTTTTCTGACAGCCGCTGCAGCAAATCTGATTCAAGCCTTTGCCTCTCCAGAACAAAAACAAATGTTCTTGCCGCATATGCTAAGTGGCCGCTTTGCTGGAACTATGGCGATGACCGAGCCGAATGTGGGTTCCTCTTTGGGAGATCTGACCACTAAAGCGATTCCTCAGTCAGATGGAAGCTACAAAATTAAAGGCCAGAAAATGTTTATTTCTGGTGGTGATCAGGACATTACTGAAAATATTGTGCATCTGGTTCTGGCTCGTATCCAAGACGCTCCGCAAGGGGTAAAAGGTATTTCCCTATTCATCGTGCCGAAATTCAAAACCAATACAGATGGAACTGTAGGTGAATCCAATGATGTCCATCTGGCTGGCCTGCTACACAAAATGGGCTATCGCGGCACAACTTCAACAGTTCTAAGCTTTGGGGAAAACGATCGTTGCTTAGGCTATTTAATTGGTGAAGTGGGACAAGGTTTAAAATATATGTTCAAGATGATGAATGAAGCGCGCGTCGGTGTCGGTCTAGGGGCAGCCATGATTGGTTATCGCGGCTATCTGGAATCTATGGACTATGCCAAGAACCGTCCTCAAGGCCGTTCGGTTCATGAAAAAACACCTGACGCTAAACCTGTGAATATCATTGAGCATACGGATGTCAAACGTATGCTACTGGCACAAAAATCTTATGTTGAAGCTGCTTTAGCGCTGTGCTTATTTGCAGCTCGTTTAATTGATGAACATCAGGCTGCACAAGATGAAGAGAGTGCCATTTTGCTGGATCTCATTACACCAGTGGTCAAGTCCTTCCCTTCTGCCTATGGTCCTAAAGCCAATGATCTGGCGATCCAGGTCTTGGGTGGTGCGGGCTATACGCGTGAATATCCGGTTGAGCAATGCTATCGGGATAACCGCCTTAATCCGATTCATGAAGGCACTTATGGGATTCAGTCTCTGGATCTACTAGGTCGTAAACTCTGGCAGCACAATGGCAAAGGCCTGACCCTGCTCATGCAACGCATCCAGAAAACCTTGTCTGAAATTCAGGATGGCAAGTTAACAGAACTGGCAGATGTCTATAAACAGCATCTTGTTACTGTGCAAAAGACCACTCAGGTTTTAGGTCAGGCTCTGCATCAAGGCAAAGTTAGTGAAACTTTGGCCAATTCTGGCCTATATCTGGATATGATGGGCAAAACTATTATTGCGTGGTTGTGGCTGGAAATGGCTAATCAGGCTCAACTTAAGTTTGGAACATCTTCTCAACAGGAAGATCAAGCCTTTCTGGCGGGTAAAATTCAGGCAGCTCAATATTTTATTCATTGGGAACTGCCTGAAATTGAACATCAGGCTAAGTTACTGATGAACTTCGATGACACCTGTCTAAATATGCAAAGTGACTGGTTCTAAATAAAAATCAATAAAAAATGCGCCTCGAATGGCGCATTTTTTATTTGTTTACATCATCAAGCCGCAGTGTCTTTTAGACCAAATTTCTTAAGCAGCTTGGCACGTTTCGAAGGCAGAATATTCGCTTTAGCCAGATCGCCTTGATAATGTTGATACACACGTTGATCCATCATCTTGTACCACAATGGTGGAATCAGTGCCGGTATCAGCATGGTGGCATAACCACTTGGTAATTCTGGTGCTTCATCAAAATGTCGCAATGCCTGAAATGGTCGGCTTGGATAGGCATGATGATCCGAATGGCGTTGTAACTGGTACAGGAACAGGTTGGTCACGATGTTGTTATTGTTCCAGCTATGTTCGGGCAAGGTTCGCTCATAGGTACCATCTGCTTTTTGCCCGCGTTTCAATCCATAGTGTTCGATATAATTCACGATCTCAAACAGGCTGATGCCGTAAAAGGCTTGGGTCAGCGTATAAGGAATGATTTTCTTGCCATACGTTTTCAGCATTAAGGCATGGTAACCTGCGCTCATCGCCCAGCCATGAAATAACTCATTTTCCAGACTAAAAAATTTTAAGCCTTTACGTTCCAAACGTCTTTTTTCTATCTGAATTGCTGATTTCAAGCCACCCAATACAGTACGTGGCCAGAAACGGTAAAAGGATTCTCCCATTTTCGAAGATGCCGGGTCTTCTGGCGTCGCTACCCGTTTATGATGTCCATAAGGATGCTCAATCCGGAAATGGTTATAGGCCAGTGGCATCAGGCTGGCATGCGACCAGTAATGGTCTTTTTTCTGAGGGCGATGGCTCAGCTCATGTGCAGTATTCACACCGATTCCATTGATCGCCCCCATAGAAACGCCAAGTAGAACCTGATCGACCAGAGAAACATTTGGACGGGATACGACATAGCCTGCAAAAGCATTGGCAGCCATTTGCAAAGGAATAAACACCTTCACGATCCGGTCATAATAAGGATCTTTGACCAATGCCTGAATCTGCTCATCATTTGGATTATTGGCATCATCACCAATTAAAGCATCTAATGTTGGGATAATCACATGCAATAATAAAGGCCCACCCATCGCAAAGACTTTTTTAGTGGCTTTGGGACCAAAATGATAGCCAGCCAGAATTCCCATACCGATCACAGGCAAACCGGGACTGAGCAGCCAGCCAAAACGTTTTTTATCCAGTTGTAAACCGTTCAGTGCTGACGCATCCTGCGTGAACTGAGCTTTGCTAATTTGTGCAGGGGCATTCATTGCGACCCTCCTTTTTATGTTACTCTGCACATATAGTTGAATATTTCAGCATTAGCGAACAGTATTAAACGTCCAGAAAAACTATGTCAGCGTCTTTGGCGCAATAGGCCAAGTCTTGGCCTTAAATCACAAGACTGGGCTATTTAAATTTAATTAAATGAATTAAAACAAAAGAATAGAGTCAGGCATGGATGCTTTAAGTAAAATTTTTGATGATATTCATCTGGAAAAATCCGAATATCTCTACCTCAATGTGTTTCATCCAGGCGGGTTTGATTATCAGTATGAACCGTCCATGCTGGCTTATGTATTATTACAGGGTCAAGCGCGATTAATATTCAAAGATGGCGATTTGCTTGAGCTGCAACAAGGTGATCTGGTGTTATTGCCTGCTGGTTCTGCCCATCGGATTTCTAGTCCCGGCAATGCGGATTTTTCTGAACATCATTCGATCAATTCTTATTTTCAGACTCATGCACAGCAATGTGTGGATCTCAATATCACCCATTCAGCAGAACGTAGTTTTATTTTGGCGATTCGTTCCAATCTGGATATCCAGATGGCGAAACCGCTATTGAGTGCTTTACCTAAATATCTGCACATCCAGCATATACTGGGAGATACAGCACCAGAATGGTTACAAGTTGGTTTGCAATTTCTGGCATTGGAAACCCAGCAACTTCGTCCGGGACGAGACAAAATTCTGGATCATCTGGTCAGTATTTTACTGATTGAATGCGTACGAGATTATATTTTGAATCTGGAAAATGCTTCAAGCTGGCTAAATGCCCTTTCCCATCCTGAACTGTCCAATGCATTGGCGGCAATTCATGGAAAACCCGAACAGCCTTGGACCGTTGAAAGTCTGGCTGAGCAATGCCATATGTCGCGTTCAAAATTTGCCCAGCTCTTTACCCAGATTGTTGGTGAGCCGCCATTGGCTTATCTGCAACAGCATCGGCTTCGACTGGCAGCACAATATCTCAGAAATAGCGGATTTAGCATCCAGCAGATCGCGTATCTGGTGGGCTATTCTTCGGAAACGGCGTTTAGTCAAAGCTTTAAAAAACAGTTTGAACACACCCCGACTCAATATCGTATTGCCTGTCAGAAAAGCAAGACTCCTTTATTGGACTAAGTCTAGTACCGCTTTGACAGGATCTTCACTGTTGCCGGAAAGCAGCTGCTTATGCATGGTGAGATGCTGCATCACTTGAATTTGAGCTGCTTCAATATCCATCAATTTTTCAATTTCAGCAGCCAGATTTTCAGGCGTTGCTTCAGACTGAATCAATTCCTGAATGACTTTTTTGCCAGCAATGATATTTGGCAATGAGAAATAAGGAATTTTGACCAGCAATTTGGCAATCTGATAAGTCAGCCAGTGCAATTTATAAAAGGTCACCATCGGACGGTGCAATAGCATGGCTTCCAGTGTCGCAGTGCCTGAAGCTAAGGCAATGATATTGGAAGCATTCATGACTTGGCGGCCAATTTTTGACTCGCTACTGGTATTTTCCATCAGACGGATATGTGCTTTTAAACTGTCTGAATATTGTGCCAGCAAGTTTTCAATCTGCTGTTTGCGCATCTCATTAATGGCAGGAATCAGAAACGTATAATCCGGATATTTCTGATGCAGAATTTTAGCTGCATCCAGTACCAAGGGTCCTAAGCGTTCAATTTCACCACGGCGGCTTCCCGGCAGCAGTGCAATATATTTTTGTGCAGGATCTAAACCCAGTTCTGCCTGCGCTTCAGCCACATCATTGTTGAGGGGTAACTGGCTTGCCAATGGATGACCGACAAAAGCTGCCGGAACATCCCATTTCTTGAAAAATGCTTTTTCAAATGGAAAGAGACACAGCACCAGGTCAATACTGGCCTTGATACCATGTACCCGGCCTTGACGCCATGCCCAGACCGAAGGACTGACATATTGCACGGTCTTAATCGGTAACTGTTTTTGCTTCAGGGTTTTGGAAAGACGCAAATTAAAATCAGGCGCATCAATACCGATAAACACATCGACTGGATCTTTCGTCCAGGTCTCGACCAGACCATCACGAACCGCAAACAGTTTTTTAATATCTTTCAGGACTTCAACAATGCCCATGACCGAGAGAATATCCATTGGATAGTAGCTCTTGAAGCCTTCAGCCAGCATTTGCGGCCCGCCAATCCCTTCAAATTCTGCATCAATACCCTGCTCTCGAAAACTACGGATGAGCTTCGCACCAAGCGTATCTCCCGATACCTCTCCCACCACGATTCCGATTTTAAGCTTCCGATTTTGCAAGTGTATTCCCTCAAATGAGACCAATTAATTCCGTTCAGATTCTATCATAAAGCGTGATTTGAGCATGACTAAGTGTTGAACTCACAAATCGTGGCTATCTCAAATCATAAAACTCTGGAATCTGGATAACGCGCGCGCCTTAGCCTAGCTTAAAAATTAAAATAAATTTAAAGCGGCTGATCTTTAAACAAACAAATAAATAGGCATTTCTGCAGAATCTTTATCAATTTTCATACTTAGCAATAGAAAGGTGTTCTAGATGATTCAAATTAAAATATAAATCAGGATGAATTACTTTAAATTTTATGGTCTTTATCTCTTTTTAGAATAAGCAAATCAATAATCAAGACAACGACTTATATTTAAAAGTCATAAGATATGCTCGTTTTTTGATTTTGGCATATATGCATGTTTGGTCCGATTGAATTTATTTTAGCAGGTGTATTGGTTGGTTTCTGTGTGGGGATTACCGGCGTCGGTGGCGGTTCATTGATGACCCCAATCCTGATTACACTGCTTCGGGTTGAACCGCATATCGCGATTGGTACAGACCTTCTTTATGCCGCAATTTCTAAATTCTGTGGTTCATTGGTTCATGCCAAGAAAATGAATATTGTCTGGCCCATTGTGATCTGGCTGGCCATCGGTAGTATCCCTGCCTCATTTGCGACCCATTGGATCCTTGAGAATTACCTCAGTCAATCGACACATTATAAAGCGACACTGACCATGGTATTGGGCTTTATGCTGACCCTTACTGGTGCATCTATTGTATTCCGCAATTCTATTGAAAAGTTCTTTAATAAATACCGCAAACAAGAACTACCTGACATGACTCAGGATTTAGACAAAGTTGACTTTAAATCTGGCAATAAACGTGTCTTGATCGTGATCATGGGTATTGTACTGGGCGTGTTTGTGACCCTGTCATCTGTCGGTGCCGGTGCTTTCGGTATTATGGCCTTGATCCTGATGTTCCCAAATCTGCCAATGATCCGTATTATCGGTTCGGATGTGGTACATGCCGTACTTCTAACTTTAGTCGCAGGTCTGGGCCATATGAGTGCAGGTAATGTAGACTTTACTTTATTAGGCTGGTTACTTTGCGGTTCTATTCCAGCGATTGTGATTGGTACGTTGATCAGTTCACGTATGCCAGAGAAAATTATCCGTAAAATTCTTGGGATTACCCTGTTCTGTCTTGGCGTGAATTTTATTGTGAATCCAGTCAAGTCAAAACCGGTACAATCCGCCCAACCTGAATTGATAACAACAGCAGAAAAAGCTCCTGCTGTTTAAACTAAATCATGGATTCATCACTTTTTTTTCAAAGAAGTATTCATCTTTTTTATAACAAAGTGACGCATCATTCATGTTATATTCAGGCTATTAAACAACCTTTTGTATGATCAAACCAGTGACGGCAATGAATACACTACAGTCAAAACCTATTTCAGCATCAGATATTGATGACGTGAATATCCAAAGCATGATTCCTTTGGTAACACCTGCTCAGTTGAAAGCAGAGTTACCTTTGACTGAAACTGCTTATCAAACCGTACTGCATGGTCGTGAAACGATTCGTAATATCCTGGATGGCAAGGATAAGCGTATTTTTGTAGTGATTGGTCCATGTTCAATTCATGATCCAGCGGCTGCGCATGAATATGCTGAACGTTTAAAAGCTTTAAGCGAAAAAGTAAAAGATAGCCTGTATATCGTAATGCGTGTTTATTTTGAAAAACCGCGTACAACTGTAGGCTGGAAAGGTCTGATCAATGACCCTGATATGAATGACTCTTTCAATATTGAGAAAGGTCTGCGTATCGGTCGTAAACTGTTACTGGAGCTGAATGAACTTGGCCTGCCATGTGCAACAGAAGCACTGGATCCAAACTCTCCACAGTACTATCAGGATTTAATTTCATGGTCAGCGATCGGTGCACGTACTACCGAGAGCCAAACTCACCGTGAAATGTCTTCTGGCCTGTCTTCACCAGTCGGCTTCAAAAATGGTACAGACGGCGGCTTAACTGTTGCGACCAATGCAATGCAATCTGTTAAACATGGTCACAGCTTCCTGGGTCTAAATGACCAAGGTCAGGTTGCGGTGATTCGTACTTCAGGGAATCCATATGCACACGTGGTTCTACGTGGCGGTAATGGCAAACCTAACTACGATGCAGGTTCAGTTGCAGATGCTGAGGCAGCGCTTGCGAAAGCCAAAGTCAGCGGCAAGATCATGATTGATGCCAGCCACGCAAACTCAAATAAAGACCCGTACTTACAACCGCTTGTCTTAAAAAATATTACTGAACAAATTCTTGATGGAAACAAGTCAATTGTTGGTATTATGGTAGAAAGTCACCTGAAAGGTGGCCGTCAGGATATTCCTGCCAATCTTTGTGATCTGGAATATGGAAAATCAGTGACTGATGGCTGTATCGATTGGGAGACCACAGAAAAAGTGTTGCTTGACATGCATGAGGCATTGAAGGACGTTTTACCTAATCGTTAAACGAACTGACAAACGCCATCGACAAGATGGCGTTTTCATTTCTGAACAAGGAAAATTTTATCTGATGAATGAAATTGAAACTGCATTAAGTCAAATTGAAAATTTTCAGTTCATCCATGACCATCTGTTCAGCTCTGGTCAGCCGACAACTGAACAACTGAGGTTGATTAAAGAATACGGCGTATCCACCGTAATCAATGTGGCATTAACAGATAGCGATCATCATCTGTTACATGAAGATAAAATTTGTCTTGATCTTGGCCTGAACTATATCCAGTTGCCGATCTCCTGGGAAACCCCTTCGGATAGCCAATGCCTGCTGGTACTGGATCTGATTGATCATCTGGTCAAAGAACAAATGGTCTGGGTACATTGTACGCAGAATTATCATGTCAGCTGCCTGATGTATTTATATCGACAATACTATATGGATATGGACATGCCGACTGCACAGGAATATCTGCATCAGCTCTGGGAACCGAATGAAACCTGGACCGGTTTAATTCATGCGGTTGCCCTACAGCTGCAAGGCCGTAAAGCAACACAGGAACTGGAATTATCCCTGATTCATCCTAATAACTTCGGTTGATGTTATTTGTAATGACTGATCAGAACAGTTGCCATAGACAGAATACCTTCCTGACGACCAGTAAATCCTAATTTTTCAGTGGTTGTGGCTTTAATACTGATTTGAGTCACATCCACATCCAGAACATCGGCAATGCTCTGACGCATTTCCAGATTATGTTTAGCCAGCTTTGGACGTTCACAGGCCACCGTAATATCGGCATTATTCAGGCGATAACCACGATCCAGTATCAGCTGATAGACATGCTTTAATAAAACCTTGCTGTCTGCACCTTTAAACTGCGGATCGGTATCTGGAAAATGCTGGCCAATATCGCCCAGTGCTAAAGCCCCTAGCAAAGCATCACAGAGTGCATGCAAAACCACATCACCATCAGAGTGTGCTTTCAAGCCATGCGTATGTGGAATCTGAATACCTGCCAGAGTGACAAAATCACCTTCTTCAAATGCATGTACATCCAGTCCCTGACCAATACGAATTTGTGCAATCACTTTTATATCCTTTAGAAATAACTGATTGAAATCTTGTACACGACGTTTCTATTTCGCTATAGTTAGACCTAGCGTAACACAGTGAAAGTATAAGCGATCATGCTACTGAAAACTGATATAAATATGATGAAAATAATGGGACTTTTACTCGGGACAGGCCTTTTTGCTAGCAGCATTCATGCTGAATCGCTAGACTGTAGCAGTCATCATAACAATAACGCAGCCATGAAAAAGATCTGCTCAGCCTCTCTGGATGAACCGCGTGAAAAACTGACTGATCAATATTTTACCGCCTTTCTGATTACAGATGCGCCTGTTCGCTTGTTGCAAGATACTCAGCAACTATGGAGTACACGCTTACAGCAATGTAAGACACTGGACTGTTTTAAACAGCAATTTGACCAGCGTCTGGATGACCTCAATATTTATATTTCTTTGAATCAGAGCCTGACTCAGCACTATCTCAAGTTTGAACAAGGACAAATGGCCAAACAGCCCATCCATCTGAAGATTCATCAGCTGACGAAAGACCGCATCAAAATTGAAGGGACCGCCTACCGCAATCCGAACAATCGTGCAGAAACCCAGACCATTCCTTTTTTGGCCTATACCACGACGGAAACTAAAAGCCAGATTACGGATAATGAGCATGACTGCAAATATAACTTTAACTATAGCAAGGCAATCTTGACGGTCAGTACTGAGCAAAAGGGTTGTGAACGTTTTAGTGGTATTTATCGTTTATATGATTAAACAGCCGACTTTTATTTTTATCTATCAATGGTCTAAATATATATTTAAAAATTTAACCTAGAAATTCCCTCTCCTTATAGGAGAGGTTTTTATAAAGATTTCCTTTACCCTAACCTTCTTCCTTAGATAGAAGGAACTTAATTAATAAATGATCATTTTTTAATATCTTCAAAATAGCCCGCAAGCGGGCTATTTACTTATGCCGGATAATGCTGAGCTATTTCCTGACTGATCATCGCTGCGGTTGCTGCTGATAGTGTCCAGCCTAAATGTCCATGGCCGGTGTTATAAAAGACACGTTCCTGTCTACCACGGCGCACCACTGGCATCATGTTCGGCATCATAGGACGCAGACCTGCCCATGGAACCACATGTTCAGTACACAGATCGAAATTGCGTTGTGTCCAGTCAATTAAAGGCTGAATCCGGTCAACGCGAATATCCCGATTATAGCCATTAAATTCCGCGGTTCCTGCAACACGTAAGCGGTCTTTACCTAAACGTGACAAGACGATCTTGGCACTCTCATCGAGCAGACTGACCCAAGGAGCATTTTGCTGGCTTCGCTCATCATTCAGCTGTACCGTAATTGAATAGCCTTTCACCGGATAGACATTCACCCGCTCACCCAACAGATCTGCCAACTGATAACTACTGACACCGGCACATACCACAATGGCATCTGCCTGAATCTCGAGCACATCTTCAGCATTGGCACGCACATTTTCAGGGCTTGGTCTGCATTTAACCGTAATATGCTGTGCTTGGTGATCGACCGCAAATACATCCTGACCAAATTCGAAGTTCACCCCTTTTTTCATACAGGCATTTGCCAGTCCAGTACTGAATTTATGAATATCTCCAGTCGCATCACTCTGGCAATAAAACCCCGCGTAATAATCCCCAGTTAATGCAGGTTCAATCTGCTTGATTTCCTCATTGGTAATTGCATTACGTTCCAGACCACCACTGCATAGGAGATCATTGACCTTAATCGCGACATCATAATCAGCTTTATTATGATAAAAATGCAGAATCCCGCGCTTTTCCAGATCAAAATCAATTTGCTCAATTTCGGCGATTTCAAATAGGCGTTTTCTGGCCAGTAACGCGAGTCTTACCGTTTCCCGGGTATTGGCCTCATAATTTTTAATATAACCTAGAAATTCCATCAGCCAGCTATATTTATGCAGACTAAAAGAAGGATTAAGCAATAGTGGTGCGGTTTTTTGTGACATCCACTTGATGCCTTTCAACACGGTCGCTTTTTGATTCCAGACCTCTGCATTACAGGCAGAAAGTTGCCCGCCATTAGCAAAAGAGGTTTCCATCGCGGGATAAAGATGACGGTCAACCACCGTGACCTGATAACCGAGTAAAGCGAGCTCATAAGCTGTTGTTACACCGGTAATGCCTGCCCCCACCACAATAACATGACGCATAGACACCTCCTCAATATATGATGTCTTTCCCATCTGTCATGTGTACCTGAGAGCTTCGGTGACTACATCATAGCTGTATGCAGCAACCTTCCCCCTTCGGTGAGTGATTCAACACTTCTCTCCAGAGTTTAATATATTATTGCAGTCCTTTTGCCTGAGAGTTTCCTGGGACCTTGCTCCTTCGGCGAATGCAGTAGCATTTCTCTCCTGCAATAATATTTTTATTATCCTGAGCAATTTATATACCATCTTATCGGGGGCTACAGTTTTTTATTTATGTTAATTCACGTGATTTAAGTGGTAACGATACTTGCAATAAATTTAGAAGAAATAACACTATCTATTTCAAATGAATTTTAAGTTTTTAATTTTGATTTTTGCTTCATTTTCCTTCGTTATGCTCCAATGAAAGGCATTTAAGAAAAGCAATAGAGTTAATATTTGCTTAGGCTATTTACAGGATTGATTTACGAGAATACTCTCAATCTATGATCGACTCTCAGATCCTAAAATTAAATTAACCAGGAAAGAATCAGCATGAGAGATCCTGCCGCGACTACTGTTTGCATACTGATAATACTGGCCATGAACTGGCTATCTCCGCCATAGACACGCGTCAGTACATAGGAAGCTGAAGCAGTAGGTAAAGCAAAAAACAACACCAGTACCTGGGTGGTTAAAGGATCAATATCAAATAATTGGCAGACAAAGAAAGCAGCAAGCGGCATTCCTAATAAACGCCCAAAAGTCGCCAGACCTAATGGGAAGATATCCCGCTGGAAGCCCTGGAATTGTAAAGCAGCCCCCACACACATCAAGCCAAGCGGCAAACTGCATAAGGCAATCTGTTTTAAGAATAATTCAAACCCAGCCCAGAGTGATAAGCCTGAAAGATTAAATAACCCTCCAACAAGAGAACCTAGAATTAAAGGGTTCTTTAACAGATCAACCAGAATTTTGAAAATCTGCATATCTGAACTACGGGTAAAGGCCAGTACAGATAAGATATTGACCAGTGGAATACATAACACCATCACTACAGCGAAAATGGTCATGCCCTGCTGATGAAATAAAGCATTTACTGCTGCAAGTCCGATATAGGTGTTAAAGCGCAGAAGTGCCTGTACATAAACCCCAAAGCGTGCATAGCCAATCTGATAAATCTTGCGCAGCATATATAGAACAATACTGACCACCGCCATAAGGCTAAAGACCACCAAAACCACATCTTTGATGACTGCCATTTCAATCTTGGCTACGGCCAGATTTAAAAACAGCATGACTGGAAACAGGACAAAATAATTGAGTTTTTCTGCCCCACGCCAGAAACTATCTTCCAGCCATTTCCTTTGTTTTAATACATAGCCCAAAGTAATCAGGCCAATAAGCGGAAACAGTACAGTGAAGATAGTCTGAAACATTGAACAACTCATGGTATGGGTTTTGCGGCAATCGCATCCAATTCAATTGCCTGTCAATGAGCAAGGATACAACAAGCGACTCGTTTCAGGATAAAAATAGTGGAAAATTCAATGGATAATAAATAAAAAACACTCTGGCTGGCTTTAATTAAAATACGCTTTAAATCCAACTTTCATCTTTTGCAATATTTAATACATCAACTTTAAGCCTTTCTAACTCATCAAAAACTTTGACATCAAGTTTTGGATGAAGTTTTTTAAATTTAACTTTTAACAAATCTAGGCTTCTTAAGAGCATCCTAAAAATAAGTTTCTCTCGGCCTAAATCATCTGTTGCCTTAAAAGTTGTTGGATCAATCCTTAAACGGAAATCCATATTTCTACGTTTAAATGAATAAAAAATACGTTCATCAAAACTATCATTTCCCATTATAATTTCAATGCACTTCCATTTATCTATCGGAATATCATACGACTTATTTTGTAGTTGAGCATTTAAGGCATTTTCTACTGCGTTACGTGCTTTATTTTCGAGATCAAGATGATCTTCTGTTAACACTTCCCTACTTAATTCAGCACTTAACCATACTTCCATTCATACATCCTGTCATTATTCTTATTAAACACACTTAGAATCAAACATAGATTCAAATAACTTCATCAATCTTTTCGAGACTCTTTTCTAAAATCACCAGATTTAAATCTACTAAAGGCTGTCCAACATCTGCATCCAGTGGATAACTGTCTAACTGTCTGTTTCGCCGGTTTGGTGATAACCACGACGCTCATAATACGCGATTAATTCAATACGAACATTAAGAACAGACATTCTAAGTTTTTTGAAAGGTATTTTTTCTCTAGAGTATTGCTCAGCGAATTCTAACAATATTCGACCATAACCTGAATTTTGCCGGACTAGGTCAATAGCAAAACTGCCGATTTCAAAACAATCTGGGAAGTGTGTCAAACCAATGCAACCCACCAGTTGATCATCATTTTCCAAGACATAAAGTTCAACATCAGGCCGTGCTAAAAGCTCACTTAACTGAGCCTCATTAATTCGATCACCTAAAAAAATGTCATGTTCATGCGTCCAGCCCAAATTAGATCGATAAGCTGTATTGATCAACTTAACAATGCTTTGAATGTCCGTAGCTTGGGCTAAACGAATATTGTTATTTTTCATTT
Source organism: Acinetobacter sp. YH16031 (assembly GCF_013417335.1). Taxonomy (NCBI): domain Bacteria; kingdom Pseudomonadati; phylum Pseudomonadota; class Gammaproteobacteria; order Moraxellales; family Moraxellaceae; genus Acinetobacter; species Acinetobacter sp. YH16031. Next base: position 9,223 of record NZ_VPED01000022.1, on the reverse strand, counting down.
TATAAATATAAAAAAGCCAGACCGAAGCCTGACTTTAATTTCATTTGCTTCTATAAAGCAAATTATTTAGGTTCAATTGGCTCAAACGGCGCAACGACATCGGCATTTTGTGCACGATGGCGCATGAAGTGATCCATCAAAACAATTGCTAGCATCGCTTCAGCAATTGGGGTTGCACGTACACCCACGCAAGGATCATGACGGCCTTTGGTCAGGACATCCGTATCTTCACGATTAATGGTAATGGTTTTACCCGGAGTTGTGATGGAAGCCGTTGGTTTCAACGCAATCGAAACACGAATATCCTGACCGCTAGAAATACCACCCAAGATACCGCCAGCATGGTTCGCCAGGAAGCCATCTGTTGTGAGTTCATCACGGGTTTCATGACCGAACTGCTCAGCGACACTAAACCCATCACCGATTTCGACACCTTTAACAGCATTAATCGACATCATGGCATGGGCAATATCAGCATCTAAACGATCAAATACTGGTTCACCCCAACCCACTGGCACTTTAGAAGCAATGATCTCAAGGCGTGCGCCACAACTTGTGCCCTGTTCACGTAATGAAGTCACGAGTGCTTCAAAACGTGGAACGGCATCGACATCACCACAGAAGAACGGGTTATTTGGAACTTCATTCCAGTCCAGTTTTTCTGCTTTTTCAGTACCGATCTGAGTCACATGACCACGGATTTCAATACCGAATTTTTCAAACAGGAATTTCTTGGCAATCGCGCCCGCTGCAACACGCATCGCAGTTTCTCGCGCACTTGAACGCCCACCACCACGATAATCACGGAAACCATACTTCTGGGTATAGGTATAATCTGCATGACCCGGGCGGAAAGTTTGCGCGATATTGCCATAATCTTTCGATTTCTGATCCGTATTGCGGATTAAAAGACCGATTGAAGTTCCGGTGGTTTTACCCTCAAACACACCTGAAATAATTTCAACTTCATCTGGTTCTTTACGCTGTGTTGCAAATTTCGATGTACCCGGCTTACGACGGTCCAGATCCTTTTGCAAATCGGCTTCAGACAGTTTAATCCCTGGTGGAACCCCATCAATAATGGCCATTAAGCCAACACCATGAGATTCACCACAAGTCGTTACACGGAAGAGTTGCCCTATACTATTACCTGCCATGTCAACGACTCCTTATGAATTAACAGTTTGAATGAATAAATCACGATATTGACGGCATTGGGCTGCAGTCAGTGCAAAGATACCTGAACCACCACGTTGGAACTGCAACCAGTGGAAATCAACGGTATTGAAGTTTTGCTTCATCGCCCATTCAGAGTTACCCACTTCAATCACGATTAAACCGTCTTCAGTCAGATAATCAGCTGCTTGAGCCAGCATCTTGCGAACTAGATCCAGACCGTCTTGACCAGCAGCCAATGCCAGTTCTGGCTCATGATGGAATTCATCAGGAAGATCAGCCATATCCTCTGCATCGACATATGGAGGATTAGATACGATTAGATCATATTGGTTTTCAGCTGGAATTTTAGCGAACAGATCAGATTCAAGTAACGCTACTTGGTACTGCTTACTGTGATGTTCACAGTTAATCTGCGCCACTTCCAAAGCTTCTTTAGAAATATCGGTTGCATCCACTTCTGAATCCGGGAAAGCATAGGCCAATGCAATCGCGATACAGCCAGAACCGGTACACATATCCAGAATGCGTTGTGGAGTTTTTGGATTCGGGTTTTCTGGCAGGTTATTTACTGCTGCGCCCATTTCACCATTTTCAGTCAGGCAATAAGGAGCAAAGCGGTTTTCAATCAGCTCAACAATTGGCGAACGTGGAATCAGAACACGCTCATCAACATAGAATGGCTTGCCGAAGAAATAAGCCAGATTCAATAAATAAGAGGTTGGAACACGTTCATTAATACGGCGTTCCAGCAAGTTCAAGAACTCAGCCACTTCGCTTGGCAATAATTTAGAGTCCAGAATTTCAGGATCTGCATTCCAGTCCAGTGACAAGGTTTGTAGAACGAGCGCTGAACTTTCAGCAAAATAATCTTCTGTACCTTGACCTAAGTGCGCATCGTATTGACGTAATGCTGTAACTCCAAAACGAATAAAATCACGAATGGTAGTTAAATTTTCAGCGGCTTCCTGCAAATGTTCAGGGCTAATAGTCGGTCGATCCACTTAAGGCGTCTCCAAGGTCATTTTTTAAAACGCCTTATGATACCTTGTTTTGAGGTCTTTTATAATGCCAAAACCATGAAAAACCCGAATTCTCCATGGTTTATCAATGACAGATCTTCTGGATTTCAGACAGATTAGAATCCTGCTTTTTAAGATTTATCGCTATTTCCAGAAGGATTTATTAACTTAAAATCAATTTAAGCACCGGCATGATAAGAACGCGATTGATACAAATTCGCCTGATCTTTTACTATCTCTAGCGCACATTGACCCTGTTTAATCTGGGCATATTGGGTATTCATGGTCAGCTTGCATTGCTGTGATAGTTTACGTTGCCACACTGTATGCTGATCACGAATATTATTACGATAGCCAGCATTCAATTCCAGATAAGTCTTATAGTTTTTCTTCAGACGTTTATTCTGTGCTTTTAATTCTTTTTTCACACATTTTTGCAGTTTAGCTGTATTGCCATAACTAAAGTTCATGCACTGGAGATATTCCTGAGAATAACCTGTAGCCGCCTGAACTTGTAATGCCACCGTCCCCAAACAACCTGCCATTAATAAACATGCAAAACGCATAATATCCCCTTTACCAAAAACTGGCTTGTTTCCAATCAATATTGAATAATGAATCTTGTTTAAATTATTGCCTGATACTAACTTAGTCCTCGATAAAATCCTATATTTTTCTCGCTTAAAAAGATGTCACAGTTCTTTGGTTGAAACTTGATTTTATGGCCGCATATAATTCGGCAATGATGTCCAAACGAGCCCAGATCTTATGAGCTATAAGCACAACAATCTTATGGCCATGCGCCAGAACTACTGGAATGACCAGTTATCCAGTCAGGTGCAGCAGGAAAAGGTATTTTTACAGACCACGTTAATGCAGCAAGGTGTATTTAATAGTGCGACTTTGGAAGATGCCAAATACCTGTTTTTCAGTTTGCCAAGCATCATTATTGTGAAGGGTTATGCGCTGGGTTTTATGCATGAAACAGTCCAGAACCTAATTCATCAACATATTCAAACAAATAAACAACAGTTACAACAACGATCTGAATTAAAAATTCAATTTCAAATGTCATAATATTCACCCTACACTGGTCAAAACGGCAAGCGATATGCTCTTGCCGAGATTTTCACCGTGAATTCAGCGGCTTAAACTTTTTTAATACGTGCAGACACGGTAATATCCACTACAATGATTTATTCCGCTTTATGCTGATAAAAGGATTGAGTTTACATGTCAGATCAGAACGATAAGCTTAAACAATTGAAAACTTCCTCAATGGATCGACGCTTATCGATCGCAAAGGCATCTTTGCTGGCAGGTACGCGCTGGGCAGCATCCAGTGCGGGTTCTATGTTCTCGAGTGAAGAAGAAAAAGAAAGGAGACGCAAAAAAGCCATGAAAGAACAGGCCGATTATCTGGTTGCAGAAATTGGCAAGCTTAAAGGTTCAATTGTCAAAATTGGCCAGATGATGGCCCTGTATGGCGAACATTTTCTGCCAGAAGAAGTTACTCAAGCCTTAAATACTTTAAATAATAAAACAGTCGCTTTGGCTTGGCCGGCGATCAAAGCCCAATTACAGCAGCAATTAGGTTCCAAGCTAGATGATCTGACAGTTGATCATGAGCCCTTAGGTACCGCCTCTTTGGCTCAGGTGCATCGTGCGGTGCGTAAGTCAGACGGTATGGAGCTGGTGCTTAAAATCCAGTACCCTGGTGTAGCTGAAGCTATTGATTCTGATATGAGCCTGTTTAAGAACATGCTCAAATTGACCCGTATGGTGCCGCAAACCCGTGAATTCGATCAATGGTTCGATGAAGTTCGTGAGATGATGCATCGTGAGGTCAATTATAAAATTGAGGCGGATACGACCCGTCGTTTCTGTAAACGTCTGCAAAATGATCCACGATATATCGTACCGACCATCATCGATAACTATTGTACTGACCGTGTTCTGTGTATGACCTTTGAACGTGGTGTACCCATCAATAGTCCAGTAATGCTGTCTCTACCACAGGAACGTCGTAATAAACTGGGTGAGGCTTCCCTTGAAATCGCAGTACGTGAGATTTTTGAATGGGGTGAGATGCAGACTGACCCGAATTTCGGCAATTATTTGGTACGTCTAGGGGATGGCGAAAATATTCAGGACAAGATTGTGCTTCTCGACTTCGGTGCAATCCGTCAATTTGACCAGCATCTACTCAATGTAGCGCGTAACCTGATCCAGGCCGGTTATCATCATGATTCAGACATGATGGTGAAAGCCATGACCGGTTATGAATTCTTTGATTCTATTCCGCCTAGCATCAAACCGGATATGGCGAAAGTCTTCCTGTTAGCCACAGAAGCCTTCAGCTCGCCAATGAACAATAAAGACCTGCCTCCAGGCGTGATGGATGAACATGACCGCTATAACTGGAAAAAAAGCCAGCTTCATAGCCGGGTAATGCAGCAAGCTTCTAAATCCATGGCTTCACGTTATTTCAGTGTACCGCCTAAAGAATTTATGTTTATCAGCCGTAAGTTCATCGGCGCTTATACCTTCATGACAGTGATTGATGCGAAAACTAATGTACGTGCAATGATTAAACGTCATCTCTAATCGACTAAGTTATTATTAGCCTTATATAAGACCCGGATGATTTTGTCATTCGGGTCAATTTTTGATCAAAACCAAATTTTTCTTATTTTATTTTTCTATTTATTTTCAATATCTTAAATTTTTAAATCCCCTCTTTATTTTAATTATAAATTGACAATGAATCATGTCATTGATGACATGGTTTTTTCTAGAGCTGCATGTCAACATCAGGCAGATAAGATAACACCCCGTAGGATAATTAGAATGAACAATATGGTGAACAAAGCACAAGGATTTGGCTTGTCCATCCTGACCAAAGTGGCAGGAAGTGATTTACTCGACCAATTAAAGCTGCGTAAATTTTTAGAAAAATCGCTTTATCAAAGCTCCAAAGCAGGTTTTAAAACACTCAGCCAGACTCAGAAAATTCTGAAATCTGGTCAGAAAATTCAAAGACAACGTTTGCCACATCAGTCTAAATCCCTGTTCGATCTGAATCTGACTGAAGAACAGCAAATGACCTGTGAGGCGATGCAGCAGTTTGCCAGTGAAGTCCTTTATCCTTTGGCACATGATGCAGATCATCATGAAATCTTCCCAAAGGAACTCTGGCAATATTCAACTGATCTGGGTCTTAATTTTTATGCGCTGCCTGAAGCTTTAGGTGGTGTAGCTGCAGAACAGAATATCGTCAGCAATGTCCTGATGGCTCAACAGTTGGCTCAAGGTGATTTCAGTCTGACTGCTGGTCTGCTTTCTACCTTTAGTGTGATTAATGCGATTACCCGTTGGGGTTCAGAACAGGTTCAGACTGAGTATTTGACTGCATTTGCCGATGATCCGCATCTTAAAGCCACCTTCGCAGTACAGGAAGCAACAGCTGCCTTTAATCCTTATCAGTTAAAAACTAAAGCAACCTCGAATGGAGATCACTATTTAATTAATGGTGAAAAAACCTTGGTGATGCTCGGAGAAACTGCTGATATCTATCTGGTCAGTGCAGATCTGAATGGCAAAACCGAAGTGTTTATTGTGCAACGCAATAATACCATTACTGCACAAAAATCTCCGGCTATGGGCTTGAAAGCCACTCAAACTGTGAATCTCAAATTTAATAACACACCGGCACAACGCTTGGGAGATGACGATTTTGATTACACCGCTTTTCTTGATCTGGGCAATTTAATGTGGTGTGCCATGGCGGTCGGTACCTGTGAAGCGGTTAAAAAATACTGTGTGCAATATGCCAATGAACGCACAGCCTTTGGTGAACCAATTTCCCATCGGCAAAGTGTAGCTTTTATGATTGCAGATATGGCGATTGAAATTGATGCCATGCAAATGCTGATCCTGAATGCCGCCAGTCTGGCAGAATCCGGGCAGGATTTTCATCGAGAAGCTTATCTGGCCCGTCTGCTCTGTGCAGAAAAATCCATGAAAATTGGCACAGATGGCGTACAGATTCTCGGCGGACATGGCTTCACCAAAGAACATCCGGTAGAACGCTGGTATCGGGACTTAAGAGCAACAGCAATCGTACATTCTGGCCTTCATGCCTGAGCAAAGAATAAGGAAAAAAATAAATGAACTTGCAAAATCCTAAAAAATTCAAATTGCTGATTGATCAGGCACATGAAGTTGCTCTGAATGTACTCCGCCCTATTTCACGCAAGTATGACAAAGCTGAACATGCTTATCCGAAAGAGTTGGATATGCTTGCCTCTGTCGTCGATGGTATGAACCAAGGCAGCGAAGGCATGAATGCAGGAGCTGCGGTCAATAAACGCGGTGATAGCGATGAAAGCAATAAAAATGGCGTCAATATGTCGACAGCACTTAGTATTGTCGAAATGTGTTATGGTGATACCGGACTGCTTTTATCCATGCCGCGTCAAGGTCTAGGAAATTCAGCCATTGCTGCTGTTGCTAATGATGAACAGTTACAACGCTTTCATGGCATCTGGGCAGCGATGGCAATCACTGAACCAGGCTGTGGATCCGATTCAGCTGCCATTCGTACTACTGCCATTAAAGATGGTGATGCCTATATTCTCAATGGTGAGAAAATCTTTGTCACCTCCGGCGAACGTGCAGATGCAGTTGTGGTCTGGGCGACTTTAGATAAAAAACTTGGCCGTGCTGCAATTAAATCCTTTGTCGTACCCAAAGGCACACCCGGCATGAAAATCGAGCGTCTGGAACATAAGCTAGGCATTAAAGCCTCGGATACGGCTGCAATTAGTTTTATTGATTGTCGTATACCTGCTGCTAATTTGCTTGGACATGCTGAAATTGATGTGGCCAAGGGTTTTGCTGGGGTCATGGAAACTTTTGATAATACCCGCCCACTCGTTGCAGCGATGGCAATTGGTTGCTCTAAAGCTTCTTTAGAGAGAACCAAGGAAATTTTTAAGGATCAGCTAGATTCTGAGTACCATACACCTTACTTACAAACATCGAATATTGCAGCGCAGATTTATCGTATGGAAGCCGAATGGGAATCTGCCCGTTTATTAATGTTAAAAGCTGCGTGGATGGCGGATAATCGTAAGCCTAATTCCCGTGAAGCTTCTATTGCTAAAGCCAAGGCGGGTCGTATCGCGAATGAAATCACTTTGAAATGTGTCGAATTAACAGCATCTATAGGCTATAACGAGGCAGAACTTTTAGAAAAATGGGCACGTGACTCCAAGATTCTGGATATTTTCGAAGGAACTCAACAGATCCAGCAACTGATTATTGCTCGACGTGAACTAGGTAAATCTTCAAGTGAATTAAAATAATAAAAAACTGGAAATACCGCTTCATTAAAGAATGAATCAACAAAAAGGATGGATTTTTTATGGTTTTCGGACTATAAAATTTCCATCCTTTTTTATGTCATAACCTATGTATTCTATTCGTCCTATACAACCTCAAGATAATGCTCAAATTGCCAAGATTATTCGTGAAGTTTCCGTAGAATTCGGGCTTGCAGCAGAGTCCGGCTTTGCTGTCGGTGATTCAATTTTGGATAACCTGTATGAAGTATATCAGCAGCCAAATGCAGCTTATTGGGTCATTATCGATGAGCAGGATCAAGTCTTTGGTGGCGGAGGTATTGCGCCATTACAGGGTGATCAGAGTATTCTAGAAATACAGAAAATGTATTTCTTACCCATTATTCGTCGTTATGGATTTGCAAAAAAGATTTTAAATCTGACCTTTGACTTTGCTCATGAGCAGAACTTTAAACGAATCTATCTTGAGACTACTGCAAGTCTTTGGCAGGCAGTGAAGCTTTACGAAAAATTAGGTTTTGAACATCTCGATCATCCCGAAGGCAATACGGGTCATAGTGCAGCTTGTGAAATCTGGATGCTAAAGACTTTAGACTAAGCCATCTCATACATCTAGATACTTTTATTCTAAAGAAAAGCCAGAGATACAAATTCGACTGTTAACTGGCTTTTCTTTAAGCAATTCTTCATAAAAAATTCATTATTCAACAAAATCTAAGTTGTCTTTGTAAACAAATCATCTAATTTCTTGACGATTTTCATACATCTTCCTAAGATCAATCTAATTTTAAAAATACAGGGAAGCTGAAAGTTGTTGGGCAAATTTTCTGGCAAAAACTATTCATTATTAAAGGTCTTAAATCCTACTACTTTAAAAATTGGGATACTTGGTTTAAGTACAATATTAATAAGTGCTTGCTCCTCACTAGGAGGTAATTCCTTAGAAAAACGCTCTGCTAAACTGTCTCAAGGAATTCAGACTGCATATGCTGTGCCTGCGATAACTGCTACTCGCGTTTCACCTTTAATTATTCAAAATGCCGAAAGACATAGTCTAGATCCCTTGCTAGTAGCAGCCGTGATTCGACAGGAATCTACCTATCGCAGTCAGGTCGCTTCACCTGCAGGTGCTGTGGGTCTTATGCAAATTGTTCCGCGTTATTGGCAATCTACATGTGGACCTGATTTATTTAATGAAGCAATAAATATTGGATGTGGGAGTTATATTCTGTCACGTTATCAGGAATCTAGTGGCAGCCTAGAAAAAGCGCTGGGCTATTATAATGTAGGCCCTACTGCCTATGAGAAAGATCGGAAAATGCGTAAACAAGGCAAAAAATATGCAAAAGAAGTTTTAACGCACCAGAAGCAACTTAAAAAATCGATGTAATTAGAACGTACTAATGATTAATTAAATGAATTCCAGAAATATTAATCCATAAATAAAAAGGCTTAAATTTATTTAAGCCTTTTTCTATTTCATCTTTATTTTTTCTATAAAAAAAGCCCCCTGCTTATGCAGAGGGCTTTTAGGAATAATGAGCTGGCGATGACTTACTCTCACATGGGAGACCCCACACTACCATCAGCGCTAAGAGGTTTCACTTCTGAGTTCGGGAAGGGATCAGGTGGTTCACTCTTGCTATGGTCGCCAGCACA